>JBGVLA010000184.1:0-2049 GCA_045124015.1 Eubacteriales bacterium
AATCCTGGTATGCAAGGTAAATGTCGTAGGCAACACAGAAATACCATGATATCGCCAAAACTACGACCGTGGTAATGATGGAAATAACAAGACATCTTATGCTTTCGTTTTTCGTTTTAGCAAAGAACGTGTAGCCTTTCACAGCGCATATAACGCCGATAAGACCGCTTATTGCCGCAAGATAACCAATTTGATAAAGCACAAACCAAAGAATACCGCCTACGAGCGAAAAGAGGAATGCGCCAACCACGCCAGCCAAAACGTTTTCTTTCACTGCTGTGGAATTGCTGTTCATAGAGATCTCCTTCTAAAATTGATATTTTTTGAACATTGTACCATTTTTCTCTTGTGTGTCAAGTGCTTTTCGAAAAAAGTCAAGAAAATATTTTTTCCAACTGCTTTCTAAGCAATCCTAACAAAATAAAAACCGCAAAACTGATGATAAAAATAACATAATAAACCGTATAGTTGACCGTCATATTGAATTTGAGCAGAAAACGCTCAACAGGTCCATGCCCCACAATTTCCAACACAAATCCAAATACACCGAGTATCATGATTTGCAAAAACGAAAGTATCTGCAAAATGATCAAAATCCAAATAGATACGTTTTTTATTTTGCTACTCATTTTCTCGGCTCCGTGCAAAGCGCGATCAGGTCATCGAGCTTCGCTGTCGCCATACAAACGACGGTATCGCTCGCGCCGTAATAGATACGAACGGTGTCATCGTCCTCTAGAATCGCACCGCAGGGGAACAGTACGTTCGTGCGGAAGCCCTCAACGGTTTCCCAATGACCCTCGGGAACGATGAGCGGTTTTTTGGACATACCGATAATTTTCGAAGGGTCGTTCAGGTCAAGAAGTGCGATACCGATGGTATAACGCTTGGTCCATTTTGCTTCCCAGCCGTTCTTACCACGGTCAAGATCACGGTCGACCGCATGGAAGATCATGAGCCAGCCCTTATCCGTTTTGAGCGGTGCCGCACCGGGACCGATCTTATCGTTCGCAAACGGAACGTCTTCAACACCCATCACAAGACGGGATTTGCCCCAGTAAACAAGGTCGGGAGATTCAGAAAGCCAGATATCGAAAACATCGCCGCCGCGGGAATAAACAGGCATCGGACGTTCGAGACGCACATAATTGCCGTTGATCTTTTCGGGGAACAAAACCATGTTACGGTTTTCGGGAACGGAAATGGATTTGACATCGAATTTTTTGAGGTCTTTGGAGGTTGCCATACCGCCGCAAACACCATGCTTGGTATCAACAGCGAAGCAAATACAATATTCGCCGTCAATTTCGGTGATACGAGGATCGTATACACGCATGATCTCATCGTCCTTCATGGCAAAGCAAGGCTCGGGATCGACCTCGAAATGAATACCGTCATCCGAGAAAGCAAGACCCATATTGGTGCCTTCGAGCTTTTGATTTTCATAATCGCCGTAGTCGTTACGGAAAATCATGATATATTTGCCGTTTTCTTTTTTGAGGACACCGGCATTAAAGGTCAGCGCCGCCTTATAAGGAACATCCTTATAGGTCAGTACGGGGTCGGGGTAACGCGTGATGCAAGGTTCTGTTTTGAACATTGCTTCGTCCAGCTTTTTGAATACTTTTGGCATACTTGGAAAACCTCCGAAAAATATTGTTTTACATTTTGATTTTACCATACCAAAACCGAAAAAGTCAAGCATTTTTCGCGTTTTCAAAAGGAAAGCGTGTAATCTCATCAAAGGAGGCACTTCGCTCAGAATGACGACGGCATGGCGTAGTCGAAACCCGTAGGGCGAGCGATTTATCGCTCGGATCTGCGAGCTGATATCTCCAAACACGGCAACACAGCGAGTCATACCGAAGAATTTCCTATATTGAATAAAAAAGCGTAATTCCTTATTGACAATATCGTAAGATTATGATAAAATAAGTAATCATAAAAGCAATTTTTTATAGGAGGAACCCTTATGAACAGAATCAAAACCATCGAAACTAGAGACATCAACAAATCCGTTAAAAACGGCGGTTGCGGCGAATGCCAGAC
>JBGVLA010000185.1:0-3627 GCA_045124015.1 Eubacteriales bacterium
GCAAGCGTACTCTTGCCCGCGCCCGTATGACCGACGATACCGAGGGTTTTGCCTGCCTCGATCTCGAAGCTGACGCGGTCGATGACCTTATGATTTTTGATATAAGAGAAGGAGACCTCATTGAAGGCTACGTTGCCCTCAAAGGCACCTACGCGGATGGGATCTTTGGCTTCGCAAACCTCTGCTTGAGAGTCCATGATCTCAAAAAGTCTCTGGAGAGAGTTGGAGCAATCCGCTGTGATATCGGACATTTCGCTGAAGAACTGGAGCGGTGCATAGATCATACCGATATACGAAATGAACAAGGTAAGGGAGCCATAGCCCAACTTGCCTTGAATAACGAACCAACCGCCAAGACCAAGGGTAACAAGATTACCGATGGAGTGAAGCAAAAAGCCCGAGATCGGAGAAACAAAGGTATTGAAGGTGCCTCTTCGCAAGTCTGCGTCGGCAAGACGAGCGGAACGCGCACCAAAACGTTCGATCTCTGTTTTTTCTTTGGAAAACGCTTTGACGACGCGCATACCGGAAAGCTCGTCGGAAAGGAACGAGGTCATGGAGCGCTGGCTCGAAAAGCGTCTGGCATGGAGCTTGCGGTTCTTGGCAAAGCTGAGTCGCATGACCGTAAGAGAAACGGGGATGACGAGCAATGCACAAAGAGCAAGCAAGGGATTGATGAGGAAAAGAAGCACGATGAGAACGACGACCTTTACCACGTTTACAAGAAAATGCGGTAAAATGTTACAGAAAAAGTCGTAGATCGTGTTCGCGTCGTTATTGACCTGAGTCATAAGACCACCCGTCTGACGGCTTGTGAAAAAGCCGAGAGAAAGACGTTCGATCGCACCGAAGATGGTCTTTTTCAAATCAAAGCTGACCTTCGCTGCGATAACAGAGGTCATATAGTTATTGATGATCGTAGCAAGCATCGTTGCGATCTTCGTTGCGATCAACATGATCAGTACCTGCACGACCGCACCATAGAATGGGCTCGTCGTATCTCTCAAAACTTCATCGATGAAGAATTTGGAGGAAAGGTTTGCCGCCCAGATGCTAAGACCTGTCATCAAAATCAGAGAGATCAAGGAGAGTGCCAAATACCCCTTATATTTGAAGAAAAAGCCTGCAATTCTGCCGAAAAGCTTGCCTTTTTCCATACATCTGGGGCAAATTTTGCGGTTTTTCTCGGGATAACGCTGACCGCATTTGGGACAGCAGTTTGCCTTCGGGTCATCATCGGGGTCAAGCGTTACGGTACCGCTGCGCTTGATCTCGCCCAAATATTTTTGGAAGATGATCATGGACGTACGGCAGAAGTTCGTCATCGCCGTGATGAATACGGGATTCCCTTCCTTATCCGTCGCGGTAAAGCGCGCGCTGGAGACAAGCTCCTCAATGCGGAAGCGCTCGAGGTTTTCCAAGGAATATACGCGGTAATCCTTTTCCGTCCAGACACGAATGGCATGCTTGCCCTTAGCGTCAAGCTCATGCGAAAACGTGCCCGTCAGAACGGCAAGCTCATCGTCCGTCGCAACAAGGAATACGTCCGCAGGTATATGCTCGGTATCACGGTCGCATTTCGCGGCGAGAAGAATACGGTTTTTGGAGATCCCTTTTTTCTCCAAAAGCTCATAAACCTCACGCGGCATTTTATCAATTTCAAACAAGTCAGATTTCCTCCTTATCTGTTGTATTGCCTTTTTTCAGTTTGTTTTGTTCCAGAAGAAGCAGAACGACCACCGAGGCGGAAAAGCCGACCACAGCACCCAAAACGGCTGATGCGGCAACATTTTTCGGCATCTCCTCCGCTCCGATCGGCGTGATCACAGTAAGTGAACTGCATCCCAAAAGCGCAGGGATCTCTTGGCTCGCCCTTTCGGCAAGCGATTCAAAAGAAAGCAACATCGCGTCCTTATCCGAGCCTTGAAGCGTTACGCGGAAAACACCGGCGCCAAGCTTATCAAAGGTAAGCTCACCACCGATACCATCGTGCATACCTTCCATCAAAACGATTCCCGCTTCCACAAGTGCATCCGACGCGGTAATATCCGCGCCCGAAATCCCTGTTTCCACATCCGCTCTGTTTCGGATGCAAAAAACGGCAGAGACCTCATGCGTTTCCGGCAAGACGAAGGCGCTGACAAAAAAGAACGCTTCAGACAAGACCAAGCTCGCAATCAGAATATATAAGATCCTTCGTTTTATGATTCGGAAAAAGTCGCTATATGTCATATCTCCGGGGGAGTCCTTTCTAAAAAAATATCGATAATCGTTATAAAAAACACATGATAATCCATTTTTAGTATATCATATCAAAAAAAGCGTGTCAACTGCATAACATAAAACTTCGCGCAATTCTCCGTTGACAGTTTTTCCAAAAGTCCCAATTCGACTTTGTGTTCCTGGTCAGAAAGACTGGATAAATATTGAATATCGTGTATATATTCGTTGCAAGAGTCAGCAAATCACTGGCTCTTTTTGTGTTGCAATTTTAACGACAATATGGTATAATAGTGTAAAGAAAATTCAAAAATTGATTTTGAAAATGATGTAAAAGCATTTTTACATAAAAATTACAGGTGTGTAAAAGTATTTTGGTGGACTAATAGTGTTTTTGGGTATATAATGTGGACAAAGAGAGGTGATATATTATGGATATTGGATCAAAGATCAAAAATGCAAGAATAGATGCACAACTGACACAAGAGCAAGTTGCTGAGGCACTCGGGGTAAGTAGGCAGACAATGTCCAACTGGGAGAATGGCAAGACATATCCCGACATTGTCAGCGTTATCAAAATGAGCGACCTGTATGCAATAAGCCTTGACCATCTTTTGAAGGAAAAGGAGGAAGTACCGATGTCGAACTACATGGACTATCTGGAAGAAAGCACCAACACGGTTAAGAGCCAGAAGAAGCTATCCTTGACAATACTGCTTGCTACTTATTTGGGTATCTGGGCATTCGCACTCATTGTGTTCTGGTTCTTCATTAGTGGCTCCGATGCGATGGGATACAGTCTCGTATTCTTGTGGATCATCCTTCCCGTTACTACATTTGTGATTTCTTTGCTCATTGGAAAGAATAACCACCTTGGTAAAGGGAAGTGGATAACACCCATTGCATTTGGTGTCATGCACATGCTGGCTGAATATGCTACATTCAGTGTGCGAAACATGATTGCGATTGAGTTTACCAGAATCAATGTTCCGCATTTTGAACTGATTTTGATTGGAGCATTCTTCTCTGTTATTGGCTTGGGTATTGGAAGTCTTGCCTATCACATTAAATCCAATAGCAAGAAGAAGTAATCAAATTTCAATTTGACAAAGGAGTGTGATTGTATGAAGTTGAAACATAAAATTGTTGTTGAAATCTTGCTTGTGATAACGGCAATCGCCGTATTCATTTACAATTTCTCAATGCAAAGAGAGATTGCATACATAGCCGCCATTGTGGCAGTATGTGGCACAATCGCCTTTTTGATAAAGGACATTGTAAAACTGAAAAAGAACAAATAAGCCAATTCCAATTTGTTGAACTGAATACTGACCGATAGGAGCAAGATTGAAATACACCTTGCTCCTTTTCAGTTGCCAACAGTGGGGACTTGTTTCATCACTCTAA
>JBGVLA010000186.1:0-7673 GCA_045124015.1 Eubacteriales bacterium
TCCGTCTCTATGAGCGTGTGTATGAGGATAATGTCAACGGTAAGGTCACGGACGATTGGTTTATGCGACTGTCTCACAAATACGAGGTTGAGCAAGAAGAACTCAAGAAGCAGATGTTCGATCTCAAGAACAAGATTGAACGCCTTGACACCGCGCAGAACTCGTCGGGCAGTTTTATCCGAGCAATCCGTAAGTTTATGACGATGCAAACGCTGACACCCATTGTCCTTCAAGAACTCATTGACAAGATCGAGGTCTTTCCAATTGAAGGAACAGGTAAGAACAGAACACAACGGCTCGTCATCCATTACCGCTTTGTTGGTTGTATCGACCTGCCGAGTATCGTTCCCAAGCACACCTACAAACTCGACTCACGGCAGGGAGTGGCTATCGAATATCTCCCAAGCGCAGTATAACCCAAACAAACAAAAAAGAGCAGACAAATCTGCTCAAATCAATCAAATATTAAGTAAACCCGCGTAAACACAAGCAAAAAAATATCGAGTGTTCCTAACATCAGTTATGAACACTCGATATGGTCGGGATGACAGGAGTTGAACCTGCTTGAGCCAGTTCCCAAAACTGGTGGGTGACCGTTACCCTACATCCCGATATAAAATTTATAGAACAAAAAATATTATATACGATAAATCTCATTTTGTCAATATATATAGCACTCAATTTTTCCAAAAAACGACCTCTTGTTTTTTTACAAGAGGTCATTTTTATGAAAAGAAGAGAATTTTATTCTTCGATGATACGAATAGTCTCGATCACAGGCTGTTTTGCCGCAGGAATCGTACCGTTGTTATCGGTCGGTTCAGCATCTTCGCAGATCTTGTCAACAATTTCAATGCCGGAGGTTACCCAACCGAAAGCGGCATATTGACCGTCAAGTCTTGCGTTATCTTTATGCATGATAAAGAATTGAGAGCTTGCAGAGTTGTATGCCATTTCTGCAGTGATACCATACCAAGGATTTTCACCCGATCTTGCCATGGAAATGACACCGCGTTTATGAGAAATGGTGTTTTCGACACCGTTGGCAGCAAATTCACCTTTGATAGTCTCATCAGAACCACCGGTGCCGTTGCCCTTGGGATCGCCGCCCTGCATCATAAAGCCTTCCATGATACGATGGAAAGTAAGACCATCGTAAAAACCCTCTCTGGCGAGCTTAACGAAATTGTTTACTGTGATCGGTGCGGTATCGCCGTCAAGATGAACGGTGATCGTACCATAATCCTTGATAACGATTTCTGCGGTATAAGCCTTGGATTTTTCACCGCAAGAGCAACAGATCAGAATGACCAAAGAAAAAAGAAGAATAAAGGAAAGAATTTTTTTCATGTGAAATTAACCCCTTTTGATTTTAATACGCATTTCCTGACCGGGTTCATCCAAAACCTCAACGGTAAGCTTCCAATCGGAAGAAACGCCTTCCGGGAATTGGTTCAAGCTGTAAGATTCAGAGGCAGCGCCGCAGAAGTGAGAAGAATCGTAGAGAGAAGTTCTGGGATCTTCGGATTTATAGAAGAAAGGATCTTCGCAATAGCCTTTTTCGAGATTATAGCAAGGGCCGTATTTAACAAAATTGCCATTTTCGTCGATGATTTCTGTAAACATATTGCGAACGTGGACCGCATTGCCGAGGTCATGTCTCGGGTTGCCGTTGGGGCGGTTAGAGGAAACACATTGTGCTTTGAGGAACCATTCGTCATTGACGTTTTCATCGATATGCCAGAAGATAACACCACCCTTAGAATCACCGGGGGTGAGTGCGGATTCAAAACCTTCTTTCAAACGAAGCTCTGCATAGAAATATTCTTTCGGATTAGGTGTTTCGATTTTCAAAACCTTATATTTGCCGGAGCAAGTGGAGTAAAGGGTATAAACGCCGTCTTCCTTAGCAACTTCTTCTTCAGAAAAACCGAGATAAAGTCTTTGATAAGGATCGATGTAACCGGGCATTTTGCCGTTTTCCATTTTGTTACCGCCGGACATAAGGGAAAGGTTGCGCGGGATCGGCCAACCGAATACCTGGTCTGCGGGAGGTGTGAAACGGCAGTACATATCCTGTGCGCCGAGATTATGAGCAAGCTCATGAGCAGGTGTACCGATGGTCATAGGACCTGCGGATGTGTATTCACCCATGTTGGAGATCTTGACGATACGAACACCGTCGCGCATTTCCACGTCGGTCGCTTGGCTTGTGCCGTGAACCATGAAGCGGTGGCTGGGCATAGGCGCATTTTCTTCTCTAACGGTAGAGAAAGCAAGATCGGGCTTTGTGGAAGCGTTGTCGAAGCCTGCGTTGAGGATCGCAATGGCAAGCTCATCGGGAGTTACAAGACCGTCGCCGTTGGTATCGTATTTTGCAAAATCGATGTAAGGATCGCAAGCTTTTACGATAGTGCGAATGGCTTCAGCTGCAGCCATTTTGTTGTCGTAGCCGGGCTTGTTGCGAAGAGCAGCAGGGTGAGGCATGGGAACAGTGATCTCCAAAATACCTTCAAGTGCATTTTCCTTCTGCGGATGATCGATGTGAACGGGATAGAACCAGAATTTATTATTGGTCATTTCCTTATAGAAATTGAGCATCGAATACCCTTTATCGCCAAAGAAGGTTTCGTAGCAATCTTCGGGGGTGGTAAGCGCCCATTGTTCACCGTAGATGGGAGAATCTTTGTCGGTAACAAGCTCGGGATGTGCAGGATCGAAGTCATTTTTACCGTTGCCGTTTGCATCAAAACTAGCAATGACGATGAGAAGCGGAGCGGGTTGTGTCGGTTTCATAGTTTAATACCTCGCAAAAATTATTTTTATAAGTTCATTCTATCATATTCTTGCACATGGGTCAAGAAAAAGCAAAAAAATTCAAGTTTTTTTCATAAAATCTTTTCGTATGATTTCTTTATTTCATTTTTATGCGTCAAAATTGCTTGTATGACCAGATCGGTTGCGGTATCAAGAAAGCCAATGATTGTATGTGTGATCCATGTTGCCATCTAGTATACTCCTCTTATCAAAATGTTAATATTGATTATAATATTTGGAAAAAGGAAAGTCAAGATGAAATTGGTTGCATATTCAACTCTCGTTTGAGTTTATCAATAGCACCTCCATTGCATGCAACCGCGGTTTGTGATATACTGTGTATAACCAATTCAAAGGAGAAACGACATGAGTGTTAAAATCATAGGAAAACAAATCGCAAAACTGCGTAAGGAGAAGGGTGTTAAGCAAGAAGAACTGGCAAATGCCGTTGGCGTCAGTACACAAGCGGTATCGAAATGGGAAAACGGAGGTGTTCCCGATATAGAGCTTTTACCCAAAATTGCAGATTTTTTCTCAGTTTCGATTGATTATTTGTTTGGGCGGCAGATAACGGATTATCGGGATTTGCAATCAGCCTTGATTGAAAGGGTACATCATACATCATATGAGAAACAGATGAAGCAAGTTTTTAACTATTGTTGGGATATGGAACGTGCTTTTATGGAGAAAAGCGATTGGGTTGAATGGGATAGCATAGAAGATTATGAAAAGGGAACGGAAAAAACGGCACAGGAGTATTCATCTATTATGACAGATTATGGATTTACCCGTATGGGCATTGCCAATCGTTTGCAATATTTTTTAATCGTTCCGGAGCCCCAAAATACCGATTTGGCGTTTTTTAATGGGATCGATTATCCTGCGTTTTTTAAGGATTTTTCAGACGCAGACGTTTTCAATGCTTGCGTGATGTTAAATAAAAGGGAACATAAAAAAGCATTTACTCCGAATTTATTTGTGAAACAAATGGGGATCACGCTTGAAAAATCATGTGAAATCTTAAAAATTCTATCAAAATACAGATTGATTGATTCGACATCAATCGAATTGGATGACGAGATTCAAACAGTTTATCATTTTCATCCCTCGCCATCTTTTGTTGCCTTACTGATATTTGCAAGAGAAATGATCGATACGCCGAGCGTTTTTGCATATAACTGTGAAAGCAGAAGAAAACCATATCTGAAATGAAAATGCGTGGCTTTTCAAGCAAGCTATAAATAGTGATCTCTGTCAGCATCTTTGACGGTCCTTACTTTCCCTCTGACGAGGGAGGTGTTTGTCGAGAGGCAATATTGATTATGAAATTTGAAAAAAGTAACTGGGATTTGCCATTGATACGAGAAAAATTCCACTCAGCGTTGTAAAAACCGCAAAAATGCGGTTATTGATTTGTGCAGGTCTTTGTGTTATGATATTCAATAATAAAAGCCAAGGGGCGATGTTTACTGATAGTACGTATCGCCCCGATTTGCATTTAGAACAAAATTGTTTAGAACAAAATAGAACAAAATTGTTTAGAACAAAATAGAGCAAATAGAGGTAAATTCCTTGATTTATTCATACTTTTATGATATAATATAAAGACGGATTATCACATTCGATAAGATCATGACGGCGAAGGAGGTGCGGTTTTTGATTATTACATACGCCATTATGGCGATTATAGCAACAGTGTTACTTATCGGATACTGCGCGCTCGTTCGCAAAAAAGAGCCGTGGCTGCTCCTTCTATATATTTGCGTTACCGTTGTAAACGTTGGATATTTTCTGATTTCGGTTTCAAAAACGGTTGAGTTTGCAATCTTTGCAAACGATGTTGCCTATTTCGGAAGCGTGTTCCTTTCGATGTCCATGCTTCTGACTATAGTCAAGCTGTGCGGATTTGAGATAAAGAAAAATCTGATCATCGCGCTTATTGCGATAGGTGCAGTTATGTTTGCCATTGTTGCAACTGCAGGAATTCTGCCGTGGTACTACAAGGAGGTTGAACTCGTCTTTGTAGACGGTGCCGCAAAGCTCAAAAAGGTTTACGGAGTTTTACATCCTACGTATATGCTCTATCTTCTTGGTTACTTTTCTGCCATGGTTGCGTGTATCGTGCAGTCTATCCGCAAAAAAATGATCGCATCGCAAAGACACGCATCCTTACTTGCTGCAATCGTTTTCGGAAATATTGCGGTTTGGCTGGTCGAAAAATTCATTCCTTGGAATTTTGAATTCCTTTCGGTTTCCTATCTATTCAGCGAGATCATATTGCTCGGGATTTATTGGATGATGCAGGATTACGTTCGCTTGGATCTGATTCCTCAGCCTGTGCAGGAAGCTCCTCGCCCTGCCCCCATCGATATCGCAACGATGCCGATAGAGGAAAAGATACTGAAGGTTCTTTCCTTCTTAAAGCCCGGCGAGATGCTTGCAGCAAGAGAGCGCGAGATCCTTGAATTGGTTCTTCAAAACAAAAAGAGAAAAGAGATTGCCGACGAGTTATGCTTGTCGGAAAACACCATTAAGACCTACACCAGAACGCTTTACGGCAAGGTCGGGGTCAGCTCACGTGAGGAGCTTTATGCATTGCTAATCAAATAATCGTCTTTTGGGCGGCAGAGAGCATCTGCCGTCCTTTTTTATGCTCAAAAGCATGCTTTCACCCTTTTTTCACCCCTGTTTTTAGCATTTTCACCCTTATAGGGTGTACCGAACATATATATAATTATGATAAAATGTAACCAAGATAGAATCCGGAAGTCTCTAAACTGCAAAAACGGAGGTGGTGAAGAATGACCGACAAGCGAATCTTGTTCGGTGATTTTGAGTTCCCGAGAACAAACGGACTAAAATATCTTTTGAATGAGGAACAGCTTGTTACCGACTATCTGTTCGTTAATGGACCTCATGATACTTTTTCGATGTACTTTGAAAACGAATTTCCTGTCTTCACCGTGCCCGAAAACAGTGAGCGACCGTATTGCCTGTTTGAGATGAAGCGTCCCGACAGGATGATCAAGTTTTTTTGCCCCGAAAAGTATCCTCATCTTGACTCGGTAGTTTGGTATTTCTATGTCGAGGTGTTCGATGAGCAGGGCGTTTCCCATGGCTTGCCCGGACAGATCCGAGTCGGTCTTAACGAGTTTCAAGCAAAGCTCACAAAAGGTAAACCTAAATTCATTGAGGTTTTGGAAAGTGTTAAACTGACCCCGATGACAGTTACAGCTTAAAAGATCTCATATTCGAAAGGAGAAATGACAATGAAAACAAAAAGATTTTTGGCATTGTTACTGAGCGTAATGATGGTGCTTGGTATGATGCCTATGACGGTGTTTGCGTATCATGAAGAGTCTTTTTTTGATGGGGACTCTGTTGATGTATGCACGGAGGGAAAGACCTACAGCCTTTTCACCGAGGACAATTTGGAGGAACAGGACGGAACGACCTTTCTTTACGTTGTAAAGAAGGGCGACCGCTATTACACTCTCGGCAATCCGCGCTACACAGAATTTAAAGAAGTTGATTCTGTGTTCGCCGTTGACATTACCGAGTACTACGATGCACAAACCAACAGCTTTTCCGGTATTTCTGATAACGTAAATATTGGTGCTATGCAGTATCAAATGAGCGCGGGCTCCTATATGTACGTTGACGGTAATATGCTGCTTGCTTTGAGCGTCCCCTTCGAGTCCGAAGGTGAGACTTGGTTTGAAGGCGGTATTCGTTATTACAGCCCCGATGATACTTACAGCTATAGCCGTCCTTTGTGGCACGCAAACGGTGACGGTACCGGCTACTTCTATGATAGCTACATCGATTGGATGAGCGATTCAGATGAGTGGGTATACGGCGTGCTTGATTTGAAATATACAGGCACAGATTATGTGTTTGCTTTGCGCGATAAATCTGCTGAATATACCGAAGCACGTAATGCAGACCCCGACAACTATGATATAGGTGTTGATGTGGTCGCATACCTCTATGCCGCTCCCTGCGGACATGAAAAGAACATACACAGCGAGGCAGTCGCCCCCACCTGCATGGACAAGGGCTGCGAGGAATACTGGTACTGCGGCTACTGCGATAGCTATTTTGCAGATGAAGCGTTCCAAGACGAGATAGGTCATATCCCCGTTCTGCCTGCGCTGGATCACAGCTACGGTGCGACAGGCTGCACCAACTGCGGTCGACCCACGCCGGTTTATACGAAGATCACCTCTTATGAGCAATTTCTCACGCTGGACCCCGACGCCTCGTTCATCGCGGTGGCTGAAATCGACAACGGCAACGGCGGCAAGGACTACTATGTCCTGAAAAAGGAGATCGCTACCACTATGGCCGACATCGACGAGGATGGAGTGCCCGATATTCTGTTGGTGGATGACAACAGCAACGGCATTTCCGACATTTTGGAAACCGACGAAAACGGTGACGGCGTGGCTGATGCGATGGACTTTGACGGCATCTACAGCGGAGAGCCCGATGGAGTACTTGATAGTGAAGAAATCTGGGAATACTTGTTCTATCTGGAGAATGAATATACCGACGGCTATATTCCCGGTTTGCACATAATGGGAGTGATCCCTGTCACGCCCGCCGCTGACGGCACCATCTCGGTAAATGGGCTTGATGCGCTGGAGTGGATCATGGAGCGCAGGTATTCCGATGATGAGCTGGAAGATCAATACTATGGTGACGGCGCCACCGTGAAGGACTACGAGAACGATTTCACCTTCCGTATCCCCAACTTCTGGATTCGCCCCGTAGTGACGATTGACAACAACTTCTATCAGCAGCCCTATGAACAGGGCGACTCCAAGTGGTGGGGCGTTCTGTTTGGTAAGGAC
>JBGVLA010000187.1:0-9029 GCA_045124015.1 Eubacteriales bacterium
CCGCAAGCAGCACCGGGGGAAGCGCCAAGACCCTTACCAACGGGGTTGGAAGCTTTGAGAGCCTTAACGTCGAACTGCGGGTGGAGAAGTGTATCGAGGTTACGAGGATCGATCATAAGAACAGCCTGTTCTTCAGTGATCATGCCTTCGTCAACGAGGTCGCAAGCGATCTTGAGAGCAGCCTGAGCGGTTCTCTTGCCGTTACGAGTCTGGAGCATATAAAGCTTTTCGTTTTCAATGGTGAATTCCATATCCTGCATATCATGATAATGATTTTCGAGGATCTGGCAAACTTCCTTGAACTGTGCGAAAGCAGCAGGGAATTTATCAGCCATTTCAGCGATGGGCATAGGTGTACGAACACCTGCAACTACGTCTTCGCCCTGTGCATTTGTAAGGAATTCGCCCATGAGCTTCTTTTCACCTGTAGCAGGATCACGTGTGAACGCTACACCTGTACCACAGTTATCACCCATGTTACCGAATGCCATCATCTGTACGTTAACAGCGGTACCCCAAGAGTAAGGAATATCGTTGTCGCGGCGGTAAACGTTAGCGCGGGGGTTATCCCAAGAACGGAATACAGCCTTAACTGCGCCGATGAGCTGTTCCTTAGGATCGCTCGGGAAGTCAGCGCCGATCTTAGCCTTGTATTCAGCCTTGAACTGGTTAGCGAGTTCCTTGAGGTCGTCAGCAGTGAGTTCAACGTCCTGCTTAACGCCTTTTTCTTCTTTCATCTTATCGATGAGTTCTTCGAAGTATTTCTTACCAACTTCCATTACGACGTCAGAGTACATCTGAATGAAACGTCTGTAGCAGTCGTAAGCCCAACGAGCGTTGCCGGACTTTTTAGCCATAACTTCGACAACTTCTTCGTTAAGACCGAGGTTAAGGATGGTATCCATCATACCGGGCATGGATGCGCGTGCGCCGGAACGAACGGAAACGAGAAGCGGGTTTTCAAGATCACCGAATTTCTTACCGGTGATTTCTTCCATTTTAACGATGTATTCCATGATCTGAGCCATGATTTCATCGTTGATTTTCTGACCGTCTTCATAGTACTGTGTGCAAGCTTCGGTAGAAATAGTGAAGCCCTGCGGTACAGGAAGACCAATGTGGGTCATTTCAGCAAGGTTTGCACCTTTACCACCGAGGAGTTCACGCATGGAAGCGTTGCCTTCAGTGAAAAGGTAGACATATTTGTGTGCCATTGGTTTTTACCTCCGTGAATTTTGTATTTGGGTTTTTGAATGTATAAACCTTTTACCCCCCTATTATATCATAAAGTTTTTACAATATCTATACTTTTTTCAAAATTTTCTAAAGTTTTTTCAAAAATATCGAATATTTTTTGAAGTTTTTTCGGAAAAGTCCGAAAAACGCTTGATAAAATCTTATCTATCGTGTAAAATAAATAGACTTCACTCTATTTTTTGGAAAGGAGAGAAACGAAAATGTCTCTTGACGATCTCTTCAAAAAAATTTCGACACCGTCTGCGCCTGTCGGTAAGCCCGAATATCTCATCGTCGGGCTTGGCAATCCCGGTCGTGAATATGAGGATACCCGCCACAATGCGGGTTTTCGTGCGCTTGACCATATCGCGGAAAAATGCGGTGTAAAGATCAACAAAGCAAAATACGAATCGCTCTGCATCGAGGCGACCATTGGTGGCAAGTGTGTGCTTCTGATGAAGCCCCAGACCTTTATGAATTCCTCCGGCACAGCTGTTTCTGCCGCTGCAAACTTCTATAAGATTCCTGCAGAAAACGTTATCATTCTTTGCGACGATATCACGCAGAAGCCGGGTAAGCTCCGTATTCGCAGATCGGGAAGTGCCGGCGGTCATAACGGACTCAAAAGCATCATAGGATGGCTTGGAACGGATAAATTCCCACGAGTGCGTATCGGTGTCGGTGAAAAGCCGAATCCCGAATACGATCTTGCGGATTGGGTTCTCGGCAAATTCTCCGAGGAGGATAAAAAAGCGATTGCCTCCCGTTTTGATGATGCAAAGGGCGCCTGTGAGCTTATCATGGCAGGAGACCTTGAGCGCGCGATGTGTCTGTATAATAAATAAAATGGAAAAAACAATGGCGAAATAAAAGCGGAAAGGTAACGATATGAAGATCGGAACGATTGAAAGCAACTACCGTCATTATGGGGACGCTCGTTTCATGCTCATGCGCGAGCATGGCTTTGAAGCGGCAGACTATTCGATGTCTGATACGGATAATGAACTTTATCAACTGTCGGACGATTTATTTGAGAAAAAACTTCTTCATGAAAAAGCTCTTGCCGAGCAAGCGGGAATTGAGATCTATCAGGTCCACGGTCCTTGGCGATGGCCGATTCAGGATAGTACGCCCGAGGATCGCGCGGAGCGTATGGAAAAGATGAAACGCTCGATTCGCGGCACGGCAATTCTCGGATGTAAATATTGGGTCATCCATCCGATCATGCCGTTTGGTGAAAAGGATGCGGATTTTGCGCAGGAAACAAGACAGATCAATCTGGCGTTTATGCGTGAGCTTTTGAAAACGGCAGAAGAGGTCGGCGTTGTGATCTGCTTTGAAAATATGCCGATGAGAGGACTTTCTTTGGGCAGTCCCGAGGCGACACTTGATTTTGTAAAAGAAATGGATCATGATCATTTCAAAATGTGTCTGGATCTTGGGCATATGACCTTATTCAAAAAAGAGACCGCCGGCGACTTTGTGCGTAAACATGCGGATATGATTCCTGTCTTCCATATTCACGACAGCAATGGATGGGCTGATCTGCATTTGATGCCGTATTTTGGCATCACGGATTGGGATGATTTCGGAAAAGCTTTGCGCGAAGTGCAGTACGAAGGGGTTTTTTCCTTGGAAGCGACCCTGCCCAAAAAACTGCCGAAGCCGATGTTTGAAAAAACGAGCAAGCTGATGTGTGAGATCGCCCGTTGCGTGATCAAAGGCGATCCGGTGGACAAAATAGAACAATAAAAAACTAAGAAAGGGTGGGTAATTATGAATCTTTTACTCAATCCGATTCGAACGAACAGGGAATACGTCGAAATTCAAAAAGCATTGAACGATACGCATACGTCATTGCGAAAATATCCGTTCCTTGTAACGGGACTCTGCGAGGGGGCGCTTGACGCATTCCTCGCCGCCTCTGTTTTGGACAGTTCCAAAGGCACTCTCCCTGCGTTTATTTGCGTTCCCGACGAAAAAAGTGCGGCGGGACTGCTTCATTCGCTCACAGCCTTCGGGCTTCGCGTGTCGCTTTATCCCGAGCGCGACCCGGTGCTTTACAATATCGTTTCCTCTCATGAACTTGAGCATGAGCGCATCGCGGTGTTGACCGACCTCATCGAGGATAAGCTTGATGCGGTCATCGCAACGCCCACCGCCGCGCTTTCCTTCACGATTCCTGAGGAAAACCTCCGCCATGCGACAAAGCTCCTTTCCGTTGGTGATACCATCGAAATGGAGGAGCTTGCCTTGTTCCTTTCTCGTTCGGGCTATGTCCGCTCGGATATGGGAGACGGCAAAGGAAAATTCAGCATCCGAGGCGGCATCATCGATATATTTCCTCCTCATCTTCGCTTACCTGTGCGTATGGAGCTTTTCGGAGATGAAATCGACCAGATCGGTTATTTCGATATCATGACACAAAGAAAGACCGATAAGATTAACGAGGTCCTCATCACCTGTGCGCGAGAGATCCTGCTCTCTGACGAGAAGCGCGACGGACTTGCCACGCTTGTCAAGGCGGCGGCAGGGAAGGCAAGCGACCCTGAGATCAAGCGTTCCCTCATGCACGAATACGAAACGCTCGAAAACGATCTCGATATCGCTTTTTCCGATAAATATATATCCTATATATATACGGAGCGTACAACGCTTCTTGATTATTTCAGAAAGGATGCGTTGACCTTTGCTGTTGAAACGCCGTCTATTCTTGACCGTGTGCGTGCGGAAGCGGCACACATGCAGGAAACGACGGGCGATCTTATCAAGTCGGGCTTGCTTCTTCCCAAATACTGCGAATTTTCCAAGGATGAAACGGAACTGCTATCATTTTTTGAATCGAGAGGCGCGCTCCTTTGCAATACCTTCGTTTCGCAATATCCGGGGAAGCTTTCCTCGATGTTTACGATGAACGTACGTCCCACTCCTGCGGTAACGGCAGATTTTGCCATCCTTTCGGAGGATATCAGCTCTTATCTTCGCAGTAAATATGCAACGCTTTTGCTTTGCGAAAACGAGGTGGAGGCCTCCTCGATGTGCTCCATTCTCATTGAAAATGAGATTCCTGCCATCCATTCGCCAAAGCTCGATACGAATGCGATCCCGGGAACGGTCATCGTTTCGTCTTTTCCCATCAAGGGCTTTGAGATGCAAACGGAAAAATTCGTTTGTATCTCGCTTTCGAGCGGTGCCAATAAGACTGAGCGCGCTTTGCGACGCCGTGCGGCAAGAAACAATAAGCCGGCTGTCAAAGCAAAGGAAAAGATCCTTTCCTATGCTGATCTTGAAGTGGGCGATTTCGTGGTTCACGACGTTCACGGTATCGGTATCTACATGGGACTTGAAAGCATCAAGACCTATGAGGGTGTGCGCCGCGACCATATCAAGATTCAATATTCCGGCTCAGACGTTTTGTTCGTTCCTTGTGAACAGATCGACTCCGTTTCCAAATATATCGGTGCAGGTACGGAAAACGGCGGACTAAAGCTTTCCAAGCTTGGCGGTTCTGAATGGACGAAGGCGAAATCCCGTGTCAAGGCAGAAGTAAAAAGCATGGCAAAGGAGCTGATCGCACTTTATGCCGAACGCTTGCGCCGTCCGGGCTTTGCTTTTTCGCCCGACGACGAAGTGCAAAGAGAATTTGAATCCACGTTCCCTTATGAGGAAACGGACGGACAGCTCATCGCCGTAAACGATATCAAATCCGATATGGAAAAATCCATTCCAATGGATAGACTTCTTTGCGGAGACGTTGGCTTTGGTAAAACAGAGGTTGCGCTCCGTGCCGCTTTCAAAGCGGTGATGGATTCCAAGCAGGTCGCTATCCTCGTTCCGACGACGATCCTTGCGATGCAGCATTACAACACCATCGTTTCCCGTATGCGCGGATTCCCCATTAAGGTTTCCTATCTTTCCCGCTTCAAAAACTCGGGTGAACAGGATGCAACGGTCCGTGCCGTCCGTCGCGGCGACGTGGATATCATCGTCGGCACACACAGACTTCTTTCCTCCGATATTCAGTTCAAGGATCTCGGACTTGTTATCATCGACGAGGAACAACGCTTCGGTGTCGCACATAAGGAAAAACTCAAGCAGCTTTCTAAAAACGTCGATGTTTTGACCCTCACCGCAACGCCTATTCCGCGAACGCTCAATATGGCGATGACCTCCATCCGCGATATGTCCGTTCTTGATGAAGCCCCGGGCGACCGTCTGCCTGTTCAGACCTATGTCCTTGAGCATGATGACGTTGTCATCTTTGAAGCGATACGCCGTGAGTTGCATCGTGGAGGACAGATATTCTATCTATACAATAAGGTAGAGACCATCCGCGAAAAAACGGCGCGTATCCAAGCAAGATTTCCTGATGCAACGGTTCGCTTTGCGCACGGCAAAATGGATAAGACCGAGCTTTCAGAGATCTGGCAGGATCTCGTGGACGGCGCCATCGATATCCTTGTCTGTACGACCATCATCGAAACGGGTGTCGACGTGCCGAACGCTAACACGCTCATCATCGAAAATGCGGACAGAATGGGGCTTTCCCAGCTTCATCAGATCCGTGGACGTGTCGGACGCTCGACCAGACGCGCCTATGCATACTTCACGTATCCGACGGGCAAGGTACTGACGGAGATCTCATCCAAGCGCTTGCAGGCACTCCGCGACTTTACGGAGTTCGGCTCAGGCTTCAAGATCGCGCTTCGAGACCTTGAGATCCGAGGTGCAGGCGACGTGCTCGGCTCCCGTCAGCATGGACACATGGAAAGTGTCGGCTACGATATGTATTTGAAGATACTCAACGACGCTGTCCTGGAAGAAAAGGGGCTCACGCCGAAGGTGAAGACCGAATGTGTCATCAATATTGGCAGAGATTCCTATATTCCCGAAACTTATATCCCTTCGGCGGCGCAGCGAATCGATATTTATAAGAAGATCGCATCCATCGAAAATGAAGCGGATGTGGACGATATTGCAGACGAGCTGATCGATCGCTTCGGTGATATGCCGCCGTCCGTGGAAACGCTTCTTTCGATCTCGCTTATTCGTGCGCGCGCATGCGAATGCGGATTTATCCAGATCGACCAAAAGCAGAATGACGTTCTGATCTATCCCGATGCGCTTGACGTTGCCGCTTGGTCGGCTTTGGTTGCGGAATATCCGGGCAGAATCCTCATCAAGCCCTCGGAAAAAACACATATTCTGTGCCGAGGCATGAGAAAAGAACCCATTTTTTCGTTTATTGGCGATTTGTTAAAAAAATATATACAAATAAAATCAAAAAAAGAGTAGATTTTTTCAAAAAAGTATTGTATAATGAACAGGTGAAAACGTATTAACGACGGTTTTCCGTACGTACAACATTAAAGGAGAAAAACATGAAGACCACAAAAACCATCACGAAACTTTTGGCGTTTGCTCTCGTTCTTTGCATGGCGGTATCGATGTTCGCTTCTTGCGGCTCGAACGATACCCTTATGACCATGACGATCGATGGCACTGCCTACACCTTGACAGAGCAGGAATTTTCTTTGCTTATGACCATTAAAAAGCTTGACTACTGCTGCAGCATGTATATGCCCAGATATCTTGATACCGCAGATACATGGTCCAAAGAAACCGAAGAGGGCAGCGGTGTTACTCTTGAAACCTACTATAAGAATATGATCCTTGATCAGGCAAAGGCGATCCTTGTTGAAAAGTATCTTTTCGACAAATTTGATCTCACCATCTCTGCTGAGACCCTTAAAACAGCCAAGGAGAACAAGAAGACTGCGATCGAGTACCTCGGCGGTGCAGGTGCATACAAGCAGTATTACGGTTATACCGCAGATCAGTACTACGATGTTTACATGGAAATGGTTGCTCGCTCCGAAGCAGTTCTTGATTACCTCTGCGGCGAAAACGGCACTCTCAAAGTAAATGACGAAGATCTCGCAAAATTCTACACCGAAAACTACGTTGGTTATCAGTATATCGTTCTCGATATGGCAAACAAGGTAAAGCTTGACGAAGAAGGCAACCGTATTGTTGCAACCAAGACCGAAAAGAACGAAAACGGCGAAGACGTAAAAGTAGATGCAGATTACTACGAGACCGAAAAGCTCACAGACGAAGAAAAGAGCGACAAGCAGAACCTTGCAGCAACCATTTTTGCAGAGCTTGAAGCAGGTACAGCTACCTTTGAACAGCTCATCGAGCTTTATTCTGACGAATATTATTCCGTTGAATATCCCGAAGGTATGTTCGTTCTTGCAGACGGTACCTTTATCAACACCACAGTTGATGCGGCTGTTAAGGATCTTGAGGTCGGCGAATACACAGACGAAGCGATCAGCGTAAACAGCGATGCTTATCAGTATATCGTAAAGCGTGTGGATCTCAAGGATGCGGTTTATAACGATGACCACTATCTCAGCCTTTTCGCTGATTACGAAGAAACCGTTATGTATAACAAATATGAAAATCACATCAAGACCTTCTTCGAAAATATCATCGTTGACCAAGCAGTTTCCGGCAGACACACCTTCACCGACACCTTCCTTTCCGAATACGCTGACGTAAACTTCCAGTACTATTATTACGGTCTCTCCTCCTAAGGCGCATCCGTGTTTGGGTATGTGAGACCTTTCATCCCGAATCTCAGGGTGAAGGAATACGAATTATATAAGAGCGTCTACTGCGGACTTTGCCGTTCCATGAAAACGCATACGGGAAATGTATCCCGCTTGACGCTCAGCTATGACATGACATTTTTTGCACTTGTGCGTATGGTGCTTTGCGGGACCGATTTCGGTATCCGCAAGCGCCGTTGCGCAGTGCATCCCATCAAAAAGCGTCCCATGATGGATGATAACGAATCGCTTGCTTATGCAGCGTATGTCAGCGCACTGCTTTCGGCACACAAGGTCGATGATGTGATTGCTGACGATAAGGGCTTGAAAAGGCTTGGGGCAAAAATGGCGCTCCCTTACGCCAAGGGGATCAAACGCCGCTATGGGCGTGTGCCCTATCAGATCGAAACGATCGTTGACGGCGCCATGACGGAAACGCGGCGTCTTGAGGCAGAAAAATGTGCGATTCCCGATATGCCTGCTGATGTTTTCGGCAATATGCTCGGAGAGCTTCTCGCAATGGGGCTTGAAGGCGCAAAGAAGACGATTGCCAAGGAGATCGGTCTGCATACGGGTCGTTTTGTTTATTTGATCGACGCTGTCTGTGATTATGAGGACGACATCAAAAACGGTTCTTATAATCCGTTTATCTATGCATTTTCAGAAAAAGACGAGATGAAAAGCTTCCGAGAACATACACTGCGAGGTGTTTTGACGATGGAAGCGGATGCAATTTTGCGTGCGGTGGATTTTCTTGATTTTGAAGGCAAACCGATGTTCCGCGAATGTATCGAAAATATCATAATTGACGGCATGGGAAGTGCGCTTTCCGTGGCAGTCGGAAAGGAAATAACTTATGACGAATGATCCTTATAAAGTGCTGGGGGTAGATCCTGCGGCAACGGATGAGGAAGTCAAAAAAGCATATCGTGAGCTTGCTCGTAAATATCATCCCGATAATTACGTCAATACTCCTCTTTCCGATCTTGCGAGCGAAAAGATGAAGGAGATCAACGAGGCATACGAAACCATTCAGAAGGCGCGTAAGGAGCAGGCGGAGAGAGGCTCGACTTATGGGAATACCTCCGGCGCCTATTATGGCTCAAATAATAATTACGGTGGGTATTCGAGCTTTGCGGACATTCGTTCCTGCATCAGTGCACGTGATTATTATGA
>JBGVLA010000188.1:0-16975 GCA_045124015.1 Eubacteriales bacterium
TGCGATAACGTCATCCTTCCAAGGCTTGAAACCATACTTGTGGAAGAAAATTCCGCAGGGAGGAAGGGAAAGGGAACCCTTTATGCGTTAGATCTTCTATCAAAGCAAATGGCTTTATTTTATAAAAAATACGGATCTGACGGATACATTCTGAAATGCGATGTGAAAAAGTATTTTTACAACATTGACCATGAGGCGTTGAAGAAAATTGTGGAGTATCATTTTGGAGATGATGAAGGAATCTGTTGGCTTTGCAACAGCTTTATTGAAAGCACGGAAGGAAAAGGAGTTGCGCTCGGGAATCAGATCAACCAAGGTTTTGCGATTCTTTATCTTGATGGAATGGATAAGCTGATAAAATATGAGCTTGGAATCGAATATTTTGGGCGGTATATGGATGATTTCTATCTTATCCATCAGAGTAAGGAGTATTTGAGAGAATGTCTTGAGACGATAACAGAATATCTTGATACGCTTGGTTTGCAGTTGAATACAAAGACGCAGATATTTCCATTCAAAAACGGTATCAGCTTTCTTGGGTTTCACAGATACGTGGTAAACGGCGGAAAAGTGGTTAGACGGCTCAAGAACCAAAACAAAAGAAATGCTCAGAAAAAATATGTGAGGATGGCAAAGCTTGTGGCGAAAGGAAAGATTTCTCCCGAAAAATTTGCGGATTCCTATCGAGCTTGGAAAAACCATATTTCACACGGCAATTGTTACAAACTCGGGGTTGCAATGGATGAAAAAATAAAAGAAACGATACAGGAGAATAAAGATGAACAGATATTATGAGAAAAACTATGTCGTATTCCTTGATGAGAACGGAGATGTTTATGAATCCGTAGATTTTCCAACATATGAGGACGCAGAAACTTATTGTATGGAGCGGGATTGGACGGAGATCCGCGAGGGTGGATTGATCCTTTATCTCGACATTCGAAGACGATATGAAAAGGTGGTGGAGGAATGACTGATGATGAGATCATGAAGGCGCTTCGCATTTGCAAGGGATATTCCTGCAACGGATGCCCGATGGGAAGAAAGACGAGGTGCCGGGAAACGTTGATGGAAGAAGCGCTAAAGCTCATTAAAAAATTGAAAGGAGAAAAAATGAACTGTGATGTTTGTCATATCGTTTCTCAAACAGTGAAATGCGATACGCTTTTTGTAAATTATTCTGACGATAGTGTTCGGATGTTCAATGCAGAAGAGATTTTGAAAGATAGAGAAACGATGGGAAAAGAGACCTTTTTCCGCGTTTACGGTTTTGACGTGGATGTGGAATGGCTGAGGGAGGCGGGAGGTTTGGCATGATTCCATATGATGACTATTGGGGTATTGATTTCAGTTGGTCGTGGGATGACAGGGAACAGCCGAACACACCATATAAGCCGAATTGGAAAGAAAGAATACCCGATAAGCGCCTGAAGATGCACAGGCAGAGAAGCACGATCTAAAAAGAGAGGAGCGATATTCATGAACTACGGCGAGAACGCCAAACGCGCGAGGATTCGCGCCGGCATGACCATTAAGGAGCTATCGGAGATAACGGATATAGCTCCGAATACGATCATCGGCTTTGAGAAGGGACGTATCGACGCTAAAATTTCCACGGTGGAAATTTTAGCGGATGCTCTGGGTATATCGATTGACGAATATACAGGTCATTATTGGCAAGATAAGGACTATAAGAGGGCTATGAACAGAAAGGAGTGAGGATTTTGGAGCTAAAAATCGAATATGTCGCGGTTGATAAATTAACTCCGTATGAAAAAAACACAAGAAGACACGAAGAAAAAGACATTGAGAACATTGCGAAAAGCATCGAAAAATACGGCATGAATGATGCTATTGGGATTTGGGGAAAGGGAAATGTTATCGTTGAGGGACACGGAAGATGGCTTGCCTGCAAAATGCTGGGGCTGGAATATGTTCCATGCGTTAGACTTGATCATTTGACGGATAAAGAACGAAAAGAATATGCAATCGCGCACAATGCGACGGCAGAGCTTTCGGGATGGGATTTTGAAATCCTTTCCGATGAGATTATGTCGCTCGATCTTGAAGATTTTGACTTTGATTTCGGTCTTGAATTTGACACAGAAAAAGACGAGAACGAGAAATTTGCAGAAAAAATGAAACATGCGGAAGAAATGGAGGAGGATGACGAATACAAAAATTTTCTTGAAAAATTTGAAGCAAAGAAGACAACGGACGATTGCTATACACCATCCAACATATACGAAGCCGTGAAAAAGTGGTGTGTGGGAACATATTACTTGGAGGGGGCGAAAATCATTCGACCGTTTTACCCGGGAGGAGATTATAAGAGGGAAAACTACAACGGAGATTGCGTTATTATAGACAATCCTCCATTTTCGATTATCAGTGAGATATGCGATTGGTATTCGGAAAGAAATATCCGCTATTTTCTTTTCGCGCCAACCTTAACACTTTTGGGGATCAATAAAGCGCAGGAAAATTACGTGGTAACACATAACGATATTACTTATGAAAACGGTGCGGAGGTAAATACATCGTTTGTTACCAATCTCGGGAGTGTGAAGATAACGGCTTCGCCGGAATTGCATGAGATTATTGAACGCGAAAACAAGATTAACAGGGAGAAGATGCGCAAGCAACTGCCAAAATATGAGTATCCGCCGGAGGTTCTTACGGTATCTATGATCGGCTATATGGCACAGCACGGTGTGAAGTTTGAAATCAATGCAAGGGATGTGTATTTCATCCGTTCGCTTGATTCGCAAAAAGAGAAGGGTAAAGGCTTATTCGGGAGCGGTTTTTTACTTTCAGAAAAAGCGGCGGCAGAAAAAGCGGCGGCAATGATTTGGGAACTTTCGGATCGGGAGTGGAAAATCATAAAATCACTGGGAAGGGGTGAAGACGGTGAATGAAAAAAACCTGGAAAAGGGAAAGGCGACGCGCTTTCAAAGCGGGGAGGAAGCGGTGAGAAAGGGGCGGAGAGGTGGAATCAAGAGCGGGGAGGCAAAGAGAAATCGAAAGATGCTCCGGGAATGCCTTGATATTTTGCTGGAAAGCCCCGTTTATGACAAAAACGGGAAGCCCGTCGTTGACAGAAACGGCAAAAAGATGACAGGAGCGGAAGTCATGGCGACGAAGCTATTCAATGATTTTTTGAAAAAAGGAGAACTGAAAGCATTTGAGCTAATTCGAGATACAGCCGGGCAAAAGCCTGCGGATAAGCTCGTCGTTGCTGACATTGACCCTGCGGTGATTGAAGAAGTGGAGATGATGGTGCTTGGGATGTCCGAACCCAACGAGGAAAATCATGACACGCAGGCAGGCGATTGACTTCCTAACGAAAACGCCGTACAAATTCGCGCATCTTGTGGGATTCAAAAAACTGCGAGAGATCAACAACACGTGGATGGTGGATATGCTTGGCGGAAAAGGAGACAAAACACTGCAATCGCACCGCGGTTCGTACAAGACGACCTGTGTTTCCGTTGTGCTCTCCATCATCATCGTGCTTTTGCCGAATTTCCGTACGCTATTTATGCGAAAGACCGATACGGACGTAAAAGAGGTTATCGGACAGGTGAAGAAGATCCTCGATAGCGGTGTGATGCGGTATTTCGTTCGCGTGATCTACGGTGTGGAGCTGATTCTCACAAAGTCGACGGAAACGGAGATCAACACGAATCTATCGACGGATATTCGAGGAACGTCTCAGCTCGTCGGCATGGGTATTGGAAGCTCTCTCACGGGTAAGCATTTCGACCGCATCTTCACGGACGACATCGTCAACATTGAGGACAGGACCTCAAGAGCGGAGCGGGAGAGGACGAAGCTGATTTATCAGGAACTCCACAACATCGTCAACCGCCCGGGAAGAATCTACAACACGGGGACGCCTTGGCATAAGGATGACGCATTTTCCATCATGCCAGAGGCTGAAAAATGGGACTGCTACACGACGGGGCTTATCACCGAGGAAGAGATCGAGGGGAAGCGCTCCGTCATGGTGGCGTCGCTTTTCGCGGCAAACTATGAACTTCGACACATTGCCGCTGAGGACGTTATCTTTCAAAATCCGAATGTTGGAGCAGACGCGGCGCTTTGTGAGCAGGGAGAATGTCATATTGACGCCGCATATGGCGGTGAGGACTTTACGGCGTTTACCGTTTGCAAAAAGCATGGCGAAAAATACTACATTTTCGGGAAGCTTTGGAAAAAGCACGTGGACGATTGCGAAAATGATATCATCAAGCTGCGCGCCAAGATGAACGCTGGGCGCATATACTGCGAAAACAACGCAGACAAAGGGTATCTTGCAAAGAATCTACGAAAAAAGGGTGAGAGAGTTTTCGGATATCATGAGGATATGAATAAATTTTTGAAAATCACATCCTATCTGAAGGCAGAGTGGAAAAACATCTATTTCGTCGAGGGAACGGACAAGGCGTATATCGAGCAGATATGCGATTACAATGAAAACGCCGAGCATGACGACGCGCCGGACTCCGCCGCGTCGATGATCAGACGGCTTTGGAATAAACCGGGTGAGGAGGAGAAGGATCCATTTAACCCATACTTACAATAAATGAAAAAAGAGAGCCACTGAGCCGAGAGAAAAGGCAGGTGGCTATTTTTTTATGAAAACATATCAAGATCTTTTGGCGCTTGGAGAGAGCGAAAAAGAACGCATGGATTTTATCGCTTCGGCGGTTGCGGAGCATAAAAACAGCGAGATTTACAAAACGGCAAGAATTGCGGAGCTTTACGCAAAACATCAGAACGTAACGATAAACCAGTATCAAAAACTGCTCTACACCATTTCGGGGAAGGCTGTGCCCGACAATTATTCGGCAAACCACAAATGCGCATCCAATTTCTTCGACCGCTTTATTACACAGCAGAATCAATATCTACTCGGAAACGGTGTAACATTTGAAAAAGAGGAGACCAAGCAAAAGCTCGGGCGCGATTTCGATGCCAAAATGCAACAGGCGGGGAAGGCGGCGCTCATCGGTGGCGTGAGCTTCTGCTTTTGGAATTTTGACCGCGTGGACGTATTCAAGATCACGGAGCTTGCACCGATCTATGACGAAGAAAACGGAACGCTTTCCGCCGCAATTCGCTTTTGGCAGATAGACGAATCGAAGCCGATACGATACGTTCTTTATGAGATCGACGGATACACGGAATATATCAAGCGGCGTGATGAAGAAATGAAGATTTACCGACAAAAGAGGGAATACCGCGAAATCGTTCGGAAAAGCGAGGCGGATGGTGTTGAAATCTCAAACGGTGGGAATTACCCGGGATTTCCGATCGTGCCTCTATGGGCGAATGATTATCATCAAAGCGAGCTCGTAGGAATGAGAGAGCAGATCGACTGTTACGACCTCATCAAGAGCGGGTTTGCAAACGACCTTGACGAGGCTTCTCTTTTCTATTGGACGCTCGAAAACTGCGGTGGCATGAAGCCCGAGGATATCGCAAAATTCGTTCATCAGATCAAGACGCTTCACGCAGCAAGCGTGGATGGAGATGAGGGCGCAAAGGCGACAGCACACACGATGGAGGTTCCTTACGAGGGACGCGAAGCTTATCTTTCCCGTTTGGAGAACGACATGTATAACGATTTCATGGCGTTGAACGTTTCGCAGATCGCGTCGGGAAAGATCACGGCGACGCAGATCAACGCGGCATATGAACCGCTGAATGAAAAGACAGACCAGTTTGAATACCAAGTAACGACGTGTATTCACGGCATTTTCGATATTGCGGGAATCGATGACGAGCCGAAATACAGACGTTCAAAGATCATCAATCAGCTCGAGGAAACGGAGATGGTTCTGATGGCTTCCGCTGTTCTTGACGACGAGACAATTCTCAAAAAGCTCCCGTGGCTGACTCCTGAGGAGGTGGCAGAGGTGATGGAGCGAAAGACCGCAGAGGATAGCGAAAAATTCTTCACGGAAACAGGAGGAGGCGATGAGCTTTGAATCAGAGGGAATCGCATGACTGGACAAACAGGAGGCTCGCCGCCATGGAAAAGCGCCTTGAAGCTGTATACGGGCGAGCGGGAGAGGAGATGCAGGCGAAGCTGAACCGATTTCTTGCGGAGCTTGAGGATCTAGACGAAAAAAGGCGGCAGAAGATGCTGAACGGTGAGATCACGCAGGAGGAATATCAACGGTGGCGAAGGACGCAGTTCTTTCAAGGCGAGCTAAAACGGCAAAAAATCGAGATACTGGCGACGGATATGCTTCACGTCAACGAAACAGCGCTCGCCTACATAAACGGCGAGCTTCCCGAGATTTATGCAACGAGTTACAATTCCTTTGCTTCCACGGCAGAAAGCGCCGTCAAGGGGTATTCTTGGGGAATGGTTGACCGAGACACTGTGAAAAGGCTTGTGGCAGAGAACGAAACGTTTTTGCCTTACAAAAAAATCAACGGCAAAAAAGACGTCAGATGGAATACCAAGAAGATCAATGCGGAGATTTTGCAAGGGATCTTGCAGGGAGAACGCATCGGGGATATTGCAAAAAGATTGCAAAACGTTTCCGAAATGAATCGTGTTTCCGCTGTGAGAAACGCCCGAACGATGGTTACGGGAGCGGAAAACAAGGGAAGAGAGGACAGCTACGCGAGAGCCGAGAAGGACGGTATGCTTCTTGTACGCGAATGGCTTGCGACAAAGGACGGCAGAACACGACACGCTCACGGCGTTCTGAACGGTCAAAGACGCGCCATCGGGGAATATTTTGAGGCGGTTGACGAGCACGGAATTTTGCAAAGAATCCTATATCCGGGAGACCCGAACGCCGCCCCCGAGATGGTATATAATTGCAGATGCACGACGGTGGCGCACGTTGTCGGCTTCAAGTCGACGCTTCCGAAACACTTGCAAGGAAAAATAAAAGTGAGGTGGATCGCATAATGGGAAAACAGGTGGCAAACGCAAAAATCGGAATGCCCGAAATTACATTCGAGGACAATTCGCCGGAGGTGATGGAGGCTTTCTTTCACGCGGTGGAGCGTGGGCTTGAGGCGATTGGCATCACGGCAGAGGGTTACGCAAAAAAAGAACTCTCCAAGGTGCAAGCGCACGCGGGAGGTCCTGACCGTCCGTACATCGACACGGGTAGACTCAGAAACAGCATCACGCACGCGACAAAGACGACACAGGTGTGGGATTTCAGTTATTCGGACGAAAAGGGAACTTGGTGTCTTTCCAGCATTGGAACGGGGGCTGAGAAAAACGCCGTCTATATCGGAACGAACGTGGAATATGCGCCGTTCGTAGAAATGGGGACGGGTATATATGCCGAGGACGAGGACGGAACGCCGAGTGGGGAGGGACGTCCCGACCCTTGGGCATATCAAGATGACGACGGCAACTGGCACATGACGCGAGGAATCAAGCCCGTGCATTTTCTGAAAAAGGCTGCGAGCGAGCATACGGATGAATACAAAAACTTGCTAAAAGAATCGATGGAAAATGCGTAAACTATACAAAAATCGCAGTGCGCTGCGATTTTATTTGACAAAAATCAATTTGTTGTGGTAAAATGGCGGCGAGGTGAATACAAAAATGCATGAAAACGCAATTCGCTGCGACTGCGGCAAATTGATTGCACGAGAAAAGGACGGAAAGATTTTCGTTTGGTGCAAACAATGCAGAAAGGAAGTTGAAATTCCCATTCAGCGAGAGCCGCAGAAAAAAGTGAGCCAAAGCCGAAAGGCGTGAGCCGTTATCCATTCCAAAGGTACATGGAATGATAACGGCTCTTTTTGTTTATTCGGCGAAATTCAAACGGCGAGGTACTGCCGCCGAGGTAAAGGAGAAAATATGAGCCTTACACGCAAAAAACTGAAAGCATTCGGACTCACCGAGGAACAGGTGGAATCCGTCATCGAAGAACACATCGAAACCGTCAAAGCATTGCAGGACGATGTGGCTACATACAAAGCCGAAGCCGATAAGCTCCCGGGCGTTCAGAAGGAACTTGACGACCTCAAAAAGAGCGGTGGCGACGACTACAAAAAGAAATATGAGGACGAACACTCGGCTTTTGAGTCCTACAAGTCCGAAATATCCGCAAAGGAGAAAAAAGCCGCAAAGGAGCGCGCCTTTCGCGAGATTTTGAAGGCGGCTAAGGTCTCCGAAAAGCGAATCGACACGGTGGTCAAGGCATCGGCTTCCGTGATTGACAAAATCGAGCTTGACGAGAGCGGAAACGCGAAGAACAGCGACACGCTCAAGGCGGACGCGGAAAAAGAGTGGAGCGATTTTATCATTACCGAAACGCACAGAGGTGCGTATGTAGGAAAACCGCCTGCGGAACACGGCGGAAAAATGACAAAAAAAGAAATCATGGCGATCAAGGATTATAAGGAGCGGCAGAAAGCCATTGAAGAGAATCCCGATGTATTCCTTGGAAGCTAAAGAAAGGAAATTATCATGGCTGTAACAGCAAATACAACAACGACCGCGAATTTTACGATCGATGCGAAGACGATCGATTTTGTCGAACGCTTCAACGCGAACATGGAAGCGCTTGCCGATATCATGGATATCATGCGACCCATCCGCAAAAGACCGGGTACAAAGCTGACATCCTACAAGGTTACCATCACGCGCGGCGGCGGTCAGCCTGCGGAAGGCGACGACGTTGCGCTCTCTAAGGCAGACGTAGACGAGGTCGCGCATAAGGACCTCGCGCTCAAGCCGGACAGAATGCGTGTAACAGCGCAGTCTGTAGAGAAATACGGCGCGGATATCGCCGTACAGAAAACATACGACGCGTTCATCGTAGATATTCAGAACGACATTTTGACAGATTTTTACGAGTTCGCGCTCACGGGCGAGCTTACAGGCACGGAAACGACATTCCAAATGGCAATTTCCATGGCAGTAGGCCGCGTCAAGCACAAATTCCAGCAGATGCGCCGCAAATACGACAAGGTCGTCGTATTTGTAAATACGCTGGATCTTCACAGATATCTCGGCAACACCACCATTACGACACAGACGCTTAACGGCATCGAATATCTCAAGAACTTCCTCGGCGCGGATACCGTCATCGCATCCGCCGATATTCCCGAAGGAAAGGTTGTCGGCATCCCCGCCGATAACATCATCCTTTACTACATCGACCCTGCTGATGGCGATTTCAAAGAGCTCGGCCTCGATTACTATACAGGCAACGGCGAGACCAATCTTATCGGCGCACACCGCGAGGGTGTATATGGAAAGGTATCCGGCGATATCCACGTGCTTTACGGACTCACGCTGTGGGCGGAATACATTGACGCTATCGCCGTTCTTTCGTTCGGCGACGCGGCGTAAAAACGATAAGAAAGGAGACGCGATATGCTGGATGAAATCATGGCGCATTTGCGCAACTATTTTGTGAAAAACGTTTATACCTCCCGTTTTGAGATCAAGGACGGCGTTATCGTTTCTCCTTCCTCCATACAGGTCGCAGACGGTCAATATGTTAAGATCGTCGGCTCTGTTTTCAACGACGGAGTCCACATATGGCCTCCGTCGGGGCTGACAGACGAAATTTTCGACGGCGAGATATGGGCGCTTGCGGTTCCTCCTGCCCTTGTCGCCCTCGCCGAAGATATCAAAGTGTATGAGAACAGTGATATGGCAAAGCAATCCGCCTACAAATCGGAGAGCTTCGCCGGCTATTCATACACCAAAAACACGAACGCCGACGGAACGCCGATATCATGGCAAAAGGCGTTTGCAAAAAAATTAAACAGGTGGAGGAAGATATGAGCTTACCAAAAGATTCGCTCCTGATGGAGCAGGCAGAGCCGGTCGTGATGATCGAAAAGGAGCGCGTTCCCGATGGGGAAGGCGGTTTCAAAACAACCTACTATGAGGGAGCGGGATTTACTGCCGTTATCAAGGCGGAGCGTTCTGTGGAAGCGAGGATCGCAGAAAAACAGGGCGTAACATCGCTCTATGACGTGATCGTTTCGGAGGGCGTTTTGCTGGAATATCACGATATTTTCAAACGTATCCGCGATGGGAAAATTTTTCGCGTAACGTCCGACGGGGATGACGTAAAGACACCGAAATCCGCGAGCTTTCACGTTTCCGTCGTTACGGCGGAGGAATGGAGCTTGCCGAAATGAAGACGAAAGCAGCCGCATTTTACGATTTCTTTTCTTCATTCGGCATGAACGCTTATGAGGAAAACTCTGTTCCGTCAGACGAGGATGGAGGTCCTGAATTTCCATACATCACATATGAACTGATCACCGATGAGTTCGGAGATGAAGTGCCGATCACGTTTTCCACCTGGCACCGTTCAGAATCATGGACGGAGGCGAACGCCAAGGCTGAGGAGATCAGCGAAAGGATCGGAAGGGGCGGTATTTTCCTTGAATGTAAGGGAGGCGCGATTTGGATCAAGCGAGGATCGCCGTTTGCAACGCGCAGAGGGGACGACTCCGACAGGCTCGTCAAGCGCGTTTATTTTAATATCTCCGTCGAGTTCTTGACGGAGGGATAAGGAGAAAACCTATGAAAAAGTTTATTCAGCTTCCCGAGAATCTGAGGGAGGCGCTTGCAACGCAGGCGGGCATTATGCTGACGGATTTTGACCCCGAAGCGACTGCTGATGCGGAAACCATTCGCGCTAATATCCTGTTCGCAACAACAGGCGGCGTGAATCCTAACTGCGTTGCCAATTACACCGATTTTGGCGAAGACGTGGACAACTGCCCGAAAAACACGATGGAACTCGCTGAGATCGAAAGCTACGAATGCGGCATTTCCGGCACGGCGCTCACCGTCGACAGCGTTTCCGCGGCGTATCTTTTCGGCACTGCCGACAAGACAGCGGGAGAAACAGACAAGGAACTCGTCATTTTCCAGCCGAGAATGGATACGAAAAAAGACGATTTCAAAACGATGTGGTACGTTTGCCCCTACGGTACGGGCGAAGGATTTGTTGCGGTAAAGCTCGAAAACGCTCTGAATACAGGCGGATTTTCGATGCAGAGCGCGGACAGAGCAAAAGGCACATTTGCATTTTCCTTCAAGGGTTTTTCGTCCATTGATGCCCCGCGAAAGGTGCCGTTTACATTTTACATCAAGCCGAGCGCGGCGTCCGAAGCCGTGCAGGTGGACGTTACGGAAACGGAGGGTGAATGATGAAATTATCTGATCTTTCAACAGACCGCGCGCTTGACGTGCTGGTTGAAATTACAGGCCCGCTTTCGGATATCATTTCCGATGAGGAAATCGCTGAGGAGATCGCAAGGGTGAATCTCCCCGAGGGAGAGAAATACACCAAATTCGCCCTTTACCGAGCGGGTGCAGAAAAAATCTGCAAAATGATTCCCATCATTCTCAAAAAGAAGCGCGACGCTGTCTATCAGATCGTGGCGGCGGTGAACGGCATGGACATTGATGCTGTGAAAAAACAGAATATCATGACGACATGCTCGCAGGTCCGCGACATCGTCAAAGACGAGGCGTTCTCGGATTTTGCAAAATCGTGGGCGCAAACGGAGAAGAGCGTGTAATACGCTCTTTTTTTGCGCTTCCGCGCATGGCGTGTCGGGCAATGATCTCCGCGTTGCCGCACGCGATCAAAAAACAAAGAGAAGATGAGATATACAAAAGCTATATCGCGGATGCAGTCAAATGCATTTCCGAGAACACGGCGATTCACGAAGAAAGCCGTGTGATGGCAAGGCGATATTATGACATTATCCACCCCGAACGCGTCGAGGAAACGGAAACGCGAACGGGAGAAGAAATCGTTGAGGACGTACTGAGCCGAATCGGAGCCAAAAGGTCCGAGGAGGTGAGAGAATATGAATCTGTTTGATTTATTTGCAAAAATATCGCTGGATACCAAGGATTATGAAAAGGGTATTCAGAAATCCAAAAGTGCGCTGAAAACCTTCAGCGCGGCGTTTGGTACAGCCATCAAGACGACCGCAAACCTGACAAAGGAGATCACATCCGTCGGCAACACGGCGGCGAACGTCTTCGCGGGGCTCGTTACGACCGCATCGGGCGGCATCGTGGCGCTCGGAAAGGTTGGTCTTGATTATAACGCACAGATCGAGAGCTACGTTACAAACTTTACGACCATGCTTGGCGACGCGGAAAAGGCGGCGCTGAAAGTCGACGAAATTAAGACGATGGCGGCAAAAACGCCGTTCGGACTTTCCGATCTTGCAAGTGCGACACAGACGCTTCTTGCATTCGGTATTGAGAGCGACAAAACGACGGGAATTATGCAACAGCTTGGTGATATCTCCCTTGGTAACGCCGAGAGATTTCAAAGCCTTACGCTTGCATTTTCGCAGGCTACGAGCGCAGGAAAGCTGGCGGGGCAAGACCTTTTGCAGATGATAAACGCGGGCTTTAATCCGCTTTCTCAGCTTGTGGACGAAACCGGGCTTTCCGTCGGTCAGCTCAAGGAGCTCATGAGCGGTCTTTCCGGGGAAGCAGCCGAGGCGATGCGAAAGACGGCAGGCATTACTGAGTACGGCAGGAAGCTGATCTCGCAGGGATATATTTCCGCAGATGACCTTGCCTATGCGCTGGATCTTGCAACGAGAAAAGGCGGTCAGTTCTTCGGCGGTATGGAGAGCGCATCAAAAACCGTTTCGGGTCTTATTTCCACGCTGCAAGACGACGCAACGGCTCTTGTCGGTCAGGTCTTCGAGCCTGCGAGCGATAAGCTGAAAAATGACCTCCTGCCGAACGCGCTTGAGTACGTGGCGACGCTTTCCGAGGCTTACGGTGAAAAAGGTCTTTCGGGGCTGATTGACGGCGCTTCCGACATTTTCGCTGAAATCGTTGTTGAAGCGACGGAGCAAGCGCCAAAGCTCGTCAAGACCGCAACGGGAACGGTGAAGCAGATCATCAGTGCCGTTAAAAAGAGGAAAAAGGAAATACGAGAGGCAGGCGTTACGCTCTTCAAGGAGATCACGGGGGCATTTGAAGAAACCGTGGACGAGACGCTTCCGCTTATTGAGGAATTTGTTCCCGATATTGCCGAGGGATTCCTCGAATACGGCGGTTTGATGTTTGAAACGGGCGGTAACATCATCATGTCGGTTGCAAGGGGGCTTTCCGCGAACGCGCCTGAACTTTCGGGAACGCTTGTTTCCGTCGTGCAAAACGGACTTGATTTCGTGGACGACAACGCAGAAGAATTTGCGACGGCAGGATTTAACATCATCACGGCGCTTGCGACGGGTGTCGGTGAAAATTTGCCGAACTTCGCAAGCACGGGCGTTTCGATTCTCTCAAAACTCGGAGAGAGCTTCACGAGCGAGGATGGCAAGAAAAAACTGAAGGACGGCGCGGGGGCGCTGGTGGACGGGCTTCTTGATTCCCTCGAGGTCGTCATTACTGCTGAAAATGTTTCAGGATTTTTGACAGCAGGCGCAGAATTTATCGACAGTTTCCTTGAAGAGGTAACAAACGATGAAAATATTGATAAGATAGAGGATACTGCCATTCAGATTGCGAAAAGCTTGGCAGATGGTATTGTGGATTCACTCCCAAGCCTTTGGGAACTGATCAACAAATGGGGAACTCGTGGTCGAGAATTTTCACTGAATTTCGCAAAGGATTTTCTTACGGATGCCGGTGAGTTTGTCATGGACGCTATCGGGCTTGACGGTGTGAATTGGAACGACGTCGGCGGAGACTTCGGCCCTACCACATCGACCGAGACAGAATATATTGAAGACGCGGCGACGAGAACGAAAAATTATAACAAAAATTTGACAAACGACATGATAAAGGATTTGGAATCGCGCGGCGATACCTATCAAATCAACGTATACGCACCGTCGGATAGTCCATTGACGCTTGCGGAAACCGTTGCGGAAAAGTTACATCAGATGAAGGAAAGGGAGGCGGCGATCTATGGTTAACCACAAAATATGGCTTGACCACATTGCAAATGACGAGGTGGGAATCCGTTTGCAGGGGGCGCTTGAGATCGCCGCCCCCGAGCCGAATATGACCGCCGTTACCGTGCCCGGAAGAAACGGAGATCTGCATTATTATGACGGATCGTACAAAAACAGACCTGCGGGCGTCGGTGCGTACGTTTACCGTCCCGAAGACGTAAAGGACGCTTTCGGAGAGATCCATGAATGGCTTTTTAGCGCGGTCGGATATCGCAGAATCGAAACGGATGACGACTCCCAACATTTTATGCTAGGGAGAATCCAAAACGGCGCGGATATCGCCGCAAGGCTAAATCGGCTCGCGCCGTTCCGTTTGCAGTTTGACTGCAAGCCTCAACGTTTTTTGATATACGGCGAGGACACCATCAGCATCGAGGGCAATACAACGCTATACAACCCTACGATCTATACGGCACAGCCGATATACAAAATATTCGGAGCGGGAGACGGAAAGATCACCGTCGGCGCGTATGAAATGGAGATCGTCGGCATGGAGGAGTACCTGATCTTCGATGCCGAGACGGAAAACGCTTATAAAGGCAAAGTCAATCAAAACCATAAAATCTACTGCCCGAGGGGAATGCCCTTTGAGGGTGGTGGACAGCCTATCAATTTTTCGGGCGGTATCACCAAAATTGAAATCATACCGAGGTGGTGGGAGCTATGAGACCGATCTTACATGACGCAGACGAGCGTCTTTTCAACCACAACGGCGTGGGCGTTCTTGCTGATGCGACGTATTGCATCGTTTCCGAAACGCTCAACGGTGGTTACGAGCTCGAAATGCGATATCCCATCGAAGGAATCCATTTTGAACACATCAAAAACCGCATGATCATTTTGGCAAAGCCAAACCGAACAGATCCACTGCAACCGTTTCGAATTTATCGCATCACAAAGCCGATGCTTGGCATCGTTACGGTTTACGCAGAGCATATTTCTTATGACCTTGCCGGAATCCCGGTTGATCCGTTCACGGCGGCAAGTGCCGTGGACGCTATGGAGAAGATACACGAAAACTCTGCCATTGAAAATCCGTTCACTTTCATTTCCGAAAAAGAAACGGAAGCGGATATGAACATCATCGAACCGAGAAGCGCCAAAGCATGCCTCTTGGGGCAGAGTGGAAGCCTTATCGATACTTACGCGGGCGAGCTGTATTATGACCGCTATACCGTTAAATTTTTGCCGAAACGCGGAGAAGATAACGGCGTTCGCATCGTTTACGGAAAAAACCTGACCGATTTACGGCAGGAAGAAAACAACGCAAACGTTTGCACGGGCATCTATCCCTATGCGACAGATATTGACGGTAAGGTTTGGACCTTGACCGAAAAAATTATCCGTGCGGAAGGCGATTTCGGCTATGAAAAAATCAAGACACGAGATTTTTCCGCTGATTTTGAGGACGGAACGGTTACGGAGTCTGCGCTCCGTGAAAAGGCAACGAATTATATTAAAAACAACGATATCGGAAAGCCTTCGGTCAGTATCCATATCGCTTTCGCGCATCTTGCCGACACAGAGGAATACAAAAATATCACGTTTTTGGAAGACGTCGCTCTTGGTGATACCGTTTCGGTGCTTTTCCCCAAGATGGGTGTTTCGTCTTCTGCGAGATGTGTTCAGACTGTTTTTAACGTGCTGACCGATAAATATGAAAAGATCACGCTCGGGAAGGTTAGCAAAAAAATATCAGATGATCTGATCGATATTCCCTCAAGGGAAGAAATCAAAAAGGATGAAATCGCGCAGGAATCCAAGCTTATGGCGGCGATCAAACGTGCTACCGAGCTTCTTAACGGCGCGAACGGCGGTGTTTTTGAAATTCTCGACGAGAATGGCGACGGCATCAACGATGCATGGATTATTCGTTCCTATGACAGCCAAAAATTCATCAAGGCGACAAGGGACGGTATCGGCATCACCTTGGACGGCGGAAAAACATATATAAACGCCATCACAAATGAGGGAATCAATGCAAATGCGATCACTGTTGGAACGATCGACGCAGATAGGATCGATGCGAAAAAACTCGTTATTGATGCAGGACAAGTGGAAGGAAAGCTTTCGGCAAAACAAATTGACGTTGAAGAGCTGACGTCGTTAATCATGACTGCAGAGCGTGTGCTGACGTTCATTGCGAAAGCAGACACTATTACGGCAAAGACGATTATAGTAAATACACTATTGAGTTTGAATGCCAAAAACATCGAAAATGTGAAGGATATTTTGATATCGGGGGATATTCAAGGCTATTCATATAAAATTTTACAAAACGGAAGTCATGAATTTACAGGCGGTGGGTCGCTTCGCGGATCGTGGAATATTGATGGGTATGTTTTGACCGATGCGTTTAGAGAAACGATGAAAAGCTATGTGCTTCGAACGGAAGCTGAAAACATAGCAGAAGAAAAAGTGGCCACACTGGAACATTGGGTAACGGAACAGATCAACAATATAAAAGGAAGGCTTGATGCCTTGGAGGGATAAATGAAATTTGAAGAAATAACCGCCGATATCACGGCGGATGAGATTTTGAGGCAAGCTTGGAGAAAAGGAAAGGTGCTATCTATCATCATCGGTGTGCCTGTCTATGCGGTTTTAAGGATGCGCCATAAAAAAATGAAAGTGTACCGAGGGATTCCGTATATTGACGTTGGTATGAATTGGGGAGGATTTTCCTGCGGTTGGTTTTTTGTTTGCTCAAAAACAGCTTCTATAAAAACAAAAAATCATGAAATCGGGCATCTTATTCAAAATGCAAAGGTTGGCGGTTTCAAAATGCTTGCGATGACGGTTTTTTCGATGTTCCGATACCACACAAGAAAGCTTTTGCGCATCAAGACTCCGTATGATGCCTGGTGGTTTGAGGAACAGGCGACGAAGCTCGGAAAAGAATGGAAAGGGGATGAATAATAGTGCAGATCACTCGAAGAATTAAAATAGATTTTGCAAGGGAATCTCATACGGTCAAGATCTTTGCGAGACAGGGCGATATCAACTC
>JBGVLA010000189.1:0-14645 GCA_045124015.1 Eubacteriales bacterium
ATGTTTTCAAAAGGTATTTTTGTTACGGTATTTTCATCTTCTACGTGATAATACTCTTGAATTTCTGCATAAAACTCTTGCCAATTCATATATTCACCGCCTTTTTGATATCATTATACCACAACTTTGTAAACATTTCAACCGTTTCGCCGGTTCGAATCTGTCGAGAGACCCGAAAAGGTGCATCGAGCGGTGTTCGGCGCGGAAATGAATCTGCAAAATTTTGAAAAACTTTAGAGTTAGAAAATAGCCCCAAGATGCCGAGGCATCTTGGGGCAGGAGAAATCTCTCGAAATTTCCGCTTTTCTCGTTTTACTTATTTTCTTTAGCTGTGTTGATAGAGGCAATCAACACTCTTTTAATTTCCAAGCAATCGTTCAATAACGATGCTCCCATATCTTCAGTTATGTACTCGGACATCGTGAGCAATTTTAGCCAATATTCTGTTTCAGCGGTTTCTTTTAATGCAATGTGCATTTTAGAAATAAAATCTGCTTTACTCTGACCATAATTAGCTTCGTTTATATTTGCACCAATCGAGGTGCCGCTACGTACAATCTGCTTTGAGATAATTGTTTCTTTCTTCGTTTTGATGAGATATTGATGAAGCTTTATAATACGTGAGGCAAAAGCGATCGATTTATCAATTAAAATATTCTCTTTCATAACGCACCCCCGATACAAAAATATTATAGCATATATTTGTAACTATTTCAACGACATTATTCATTATTCATTAGCGAAGCGACTTCATTATTCATTCTTCATTAAAAAATCCGCGTGCGAGATGAATGAACAATGAATGATGAATAATGAAAAATGAATAATACAAACAAAAACCCGCATTCTTGCGAACGCGGATTTTTGTTTGGCTGGGATAGTTGGACTCGAACCAACGAAATGCAAGAGTCAAAGTCTTGTGCCTTAACCAACTTGGCTATATCCCAATATTTACCTCGTTATTATAACATAGATATTATATTTTTGTCAATACAAAAGTGCAAAAAAGAGAATTCTTTTGTTTGACAAAATTCGCCTCTCTTGAGAAAGAGAGGCGGTTGTTGTTATTTCATGATGAGATCAAAAATTTCTGTTGTATCTTTGGCAATATATGTTGCGCCATGCGCTTCCAGCTCCTTGCGGTCGCCAAAGCCGTAAAGCACGCCGATGGAATCGATACCGACGGTCTTTGCGCCGATGATATCGTGCTTTCTGTCGCCGATCATAATGACCTTGGATTTATCGGTGATGCCTTGGCTTTCCAAAATATAAGAGATGATCTCCGCTTTTGTACCGCGAGAGCCATCCTTGTTGGAACCAACGGCGAGATCAAAGTATTGAGCAAAGCCGATATTTTCAAGGATCTGCAAAGCATAAAATTCATATTTCGAAGTCGCAAGAATGATGGTTTTGTCTGCATCTTTGAGTTTTTTGAGAAGTATTTCCATGCCGTCATATACCGTGATCTCAAAAACGCCCTTTGCCCCGTAATATTCGCGGTAAACGTCAATGGCTTCTCGGGCTTTTTCTTCGGAAAAGCCATAGGTATTCATAAAGGAATCGATCAGAGGCGGTCCGATAAAGGAACGCAAGGATTCTCTGTTTTCGATATGGATACCGTATTTTGAGAGCGCATACATGGCGGAATTTGTGATGCCAAGACCCGAATCGATGAGTGTGCCGTCAAGGTCAAATAAGATGATATCATACATGGCGTACGTTCTCCTTTTTTTGTTTCGTTATGATCATTTTATCACAAAAAGAAAGGCTTGACAAGAGAAAGGCAAGATTTTGCAGCGGTCAAGAAATTTCTTTTCTCTGTTTGGTTGAAATCCTCGCGTGAAAATTCAAATGCGCGGTTATTGTATTTCCATGTTTCCTGCGGTATACTGTAAGTGCAGCTGCAAGAAGAATTTTGAAAGGAAGGCACTTTATGAATCTGTATTTATCTGAAAAACTGAAAGCCTTGAGAAAAGAGCAAGGCATTTCACAGGAAAAATTGGCACAATACTTAAATATCTCCTTTCAAGCCGTCAGCAAATGGGAAACGGGTGTAACGACCTCCGATATTTCCTTGCTTCCCGATATCGCGCGTTTTTACGGTATCACGGTTGACGAGCTTTTACAGGTGGAAAAGATCGATGAAGATAAGCTATATAAGGAATATGAGAAAAAAGCCTGCGATATGTATCGGAGCGGAAAACGAGCGGAGGTGCTTGCGCTTTGGCAGGAAGCGTATCAGAAGATGCCGCGCAATATCGAGGTCAAGGAGATGCTCATGTCCACGTATTACGACGTAGACGTGAAAAAATATCAAAAAGAGATCATTGAGCTTGGTATGGAGATCTATAACAGCGATGCACATGGATATTATAAGGGACAGGCGATCAGTGCCCTGACCAGTGTATATCTGGAGATGGGAAACGATGACCTTGCGGAGCAATGGATCAAAAAAGCAACGTCGATCTTCAATTCACAGGAGGTGCTGTATACCCGAATGTCAAAGGGGGACGCGCTGATTGTGGACGTCAGCTTTTGCAATCATTGGTTTTTGCAGGAAATGTATTATGGTGCGTGCGCTGTGATCGAAAAAGGTGGCAAAGATGCAAAATACGAGCAGAGCGTTTTGGAAACGGTCGCAAAAATCTTCGAAACGGTCTACCGAAACGACGATATGGGCTTTGAAGAACTGAAAAAGCTCGCGCATATGCACCTAAGAATTGCACGATATGAAGCGCAGACCACCAAACATATTGATATCATTCGCGGGCATCTGGAAAGAGCAAGCGTGCTTGCGGAAAAATCCTTGACGGTTCGTGAGCATACGCTCCGCGCTCCAATGATCGATGGCTGGCATATCAATGCAGTACCGTCCGATCATAAACGTGTCTGTCGTTTTGTTCGCAAGGAGTTGAGCGATCCTTGTTTCGATTCTTACAAAGAAGAACCGTGGCTTTTGGAGATCATTACCGCCGTTGATGGGCTTTTGTAATATCATTTGCATCGAACAAAGAAAGGCATCGCATAGCGACGCCTTTCTTGAATATCGTTCAATTTGCAAACATGGGGGTGGAGAGATATCTGTCGCCCGTGTCGGGGAGAAGAACGACGATATTCTTTCCTTTGTTTTCGGGGCGCTTGGCGATCTCCGTTGCCGCGTGAAGCGCCGCACCCGAGGAAATACCGACGAGAATGCCTTCGCTTCTCGAAAAATCTCTGCCTGCTTTGTAGGCTTCTTCGCCGCTTACGGGGAACACCTCGTCGTAAATTTCGGTGTTCAAGATCGTAGGAATGAAGTTTGCGCCGATACCCTGCAAGGGGTGTGCGCCGGCTTTTCCGCCCGAAAGAAGCGGAGAATCCGAGGGCTCTACGGCGATGATCTTGATGTTTGGATTTTTCGCTTTGAGATATTCGCCAACACCGGTGATCGTACCGCCCGTGCCAACGCCTGCGACGAAAATATCGACCTTGCCATCGGTATCGTCCCAAATCTCGGGTCCCGTGGTCTTTCTGTGCGCTTCGGGGTTCGCAGGATTCGTAAATTGCCCCACAATGAACGAATTGGGTATCGTGCGTGTCAATTCCTCAGCCTTTTCGATCGCGCCGCTCATACCCTTTTTGCCGTCTGTGAGGATCAGCTCCGCGCCGTATGCACGCATGAGCATCTGACGCTCCACGGACATCGTTTCGGGCATCGTGATGATGAGTCTGTAACCGCGTGCGGCAGCGATGGCAGCGAGTCCGATTCCCGTATTGCCCGAGGTCGGCTCGATCATCGTGGAATCCTTTGTGAGTCTTCCGCTTTTTTCGGCATCGAGGATCATTTCGAGTGCCACGCGGTCCTTTGCCGAGCCTGCGGGGTTAAAGGATTCGAGCTTTGCAAAAAGATTTGCGGAAAGGGAATATTGCTTACCGTAATTTTCGAGAGCGAGAAGCGGTGTTTTTCCGATCAGCTCCGTTACGGAATGATAAACGTTCATGAGGATCATCTCCTTTTTGAATATTGTTCAAAAATATAATAATTGAATATCGTTCAGTTTTGTAAAAGAGCGTCCCTTTCGGGACGCTCTGAAGCATTAAAGCGTAATCACGATCTCGTGAGTCTTGCCGTCGTTCGGACGGATGATAGAGCGGTCGAATTTCACGCCGTCAAGCGTATATTCGGATGCTTCGGATGCGCGGACAAAGCCCTCGCCCTTCTGGATCTTCACGTTGATGACGGTCTCGCCTGTTGTGAGGGTATAGGCGATATCGGTCATGTCTTCGGGAAGGATCGGATCAAAGGTCATCTTGTCGCCTTCGTATGCGATGCCGAGCATTTCCATGAGCGTCAGGTTCAGCCAGCTTGCCGTACCGGAAAGCATCGGACCGATGTTTTCGCCCGTGGTGCTGTTGTTGTACTGTGTGCAGAAACGAGGATTGCCCTTTGTGAAGTAAGGATGCTCCATCGTCTTGTAGGGGTAAACGGTGTCCATGGCAAAGAACGCCATATCTGCAAGCTCTTTTGCAAGCTCCTTGTCAGCAACCTTTTTGGAAGCCTTGAGGAAGGCGGAGGCCGCCATCATAGCCGCGTGCTTGAAGATACCGCCGTTTTCACGGTCGCCGGGGAAGTACGAGCTGGAAGCCGTACCGCTTGCGAGCTTGCCGAGGTCAGCAGGCGTACAAAGCTTGATGCCCGCGTCGGTCGTGAGATATTTCTTCGTGGTCGCAAGCATGGTGCGGATCTGATCATCGGTCGCTACGCCTGCAAGGATGGACCAGCTGAAGGAGTTGAGATAATAGGTGCCGGGGATATTTTCGTCTGCGCTGATGCCGTCGCCGCCCGCGCCGAGGTAGGTATAACCGCCCTCGCGTTTGCCGCCAACGAGCGCTCTTGCGAAGTAGTCGTCCTTCCAGCAATGCTTTTGGATTCTTTCTGCCAAAGCATCGGAAAGGGTCTGCATTTCATCTGCAAGCTGAATATTGTCGAGAAGCTTCGCCATATCCACGAGATGACCGTATGCGATCTTGAGGAGGAATGCGTTCATAACGCTTTCGGAATATTCGCTCTTGAAGGCAGTGCCGTAAGGTGTGCCGTCTGCTTCGAGCTGTTCCTTATAGCGTTTTTCCTTTTCGGGACCGTTAATCCAATCATCGTCGAGTTTGAGGCAGTCATTCCAGTCTGCCTTATCGAGGAGAGGAAGACCGTGTGCGCCGACGGAGATCTTGCCGCTGTACGTTACGACCGCCAGCATGGTGTCGAGAACGGAGCGCTTCTTTTCGGAGCTTGCGATGGGGAATTCTTCATAAAGGAAGGATGTGTCGCCTGTGAGAGAAACGTAGCGGTAAACTGCCTGGATCAGCCAGAGACCGTCATCGGAGCACATACCGGGCTCTTTGCCGACGTGATAGAAGTTATGGTTTGCATAACCCATCTCGTGAACGTTGGAGATCCAGTTGCTGAGCATCTCACGCGCAAGCTTATTTTCTCCCATACCGATGATATAATACAGAGAAGCGAACATATCCTGGATTTCACGGAAGCCGATCTCACGGTAAGCCTTCTGTGTCCAAGCGAACGAACGGGAAACGTAGGATTGATAATATACCTGGAAAGGCAGGTTGTTGTTAACGTATGCGTCAAAGGGCGCGTCTGCGGATTTCACTTTAAGGAAGCTTGCGTATTTCGCGGAGAACGCCTTGACCTTTTCAAATGCCGCGACAGCCGCTTCGGGATTTCTGTATTTTTCAACGAGATTGTTCAGAAGCTCGTCAAGCATATCGTCCTTGCCGCCCTTGGTGATGACCATACCGACGAAGTGGTCAGCCGCGGTCTTACCGTTTGCGGGGAGAGAGAGCTTCTTGGAAACGGCATAGAAGGGAACGATCTTGGTAACGGGCGCACAAGCGAGATGTGCCACGTTTTGCGGTTTTTCGAGCGTGCCGTTGCCGACGAAATCGAGATAGTTTGCGGTGTATTCGTCCATGGTCTCGCCGTCAGCGAGCACGACAGCGAAGCGTTTGAGGACCTTCAAATACTGCGGATAGGGGTTGGGTGCAACGGCGATCGCCTTGCCGTCCTTGCGGAGGATACTGCTTTCCCAAGTTACGCTTGCGTAGATGGTATCGTTCATGAGCGATTCGGGAGAAGCGAGCGCGAGCATACCTGTGAAGACGATCTTGAGCTTTCTGTCAGCGCCCGTGAGATTTTCGATTTCGACGTGCTGTGCTTCTACGGCTTCGGGCATACCTTCTTCCTGGGGAAGAATGAAAAGGGTGCGAACGATGCGGAGACCGCATTCGGTCTCGTATGTAATTTCGGTGTAGTTATTGGAATGACGGCAGACAGCAGATTTTACGTTGGTTGCCACGTCTGCGGAATAGAAGATCTGTGCGCCGTTTTCCACGATATAGAACTGACGGTTGCAGGGTTCGCCGTTCTGCTCGGGAATGAGGGTGTAACGGGTAGAGGTTACCTGTCTTGCGGCAGTACCGCGGAAGGAGCCGTGTCCGAGGGAGTCGATGGCACCCTTCGGTGTGGTAAGAAGGGGAGAATCAAAGCCGATGCGGTTACCGATGAGAAGGTTCGCATCGAAATGTGTACCGATCTTGGAAAGCTTCAGATCGATGATATGGTCGCCGTTTTCGTCGAGCTTACCTGCGCTTTCGCAAACAGCGGCGTAGATGGAACGAAGCTCCGCTTCGATCTCTGCAGGGATGGCGATCTCGCCGTTTTCCGTATAATGACGGAGGGTTTCACCGTATACGATGAGATGGCTCTTGGCGGGGATGCTTTCAAGATAGCAGGAAACAGCAGGCGTATTGAGTGCTTTTACTGCGATAGGCGCAGAAAAGGGAAGACCTGCGGCACCGAATACCGCGTTTTCATCTGCGGAGGTAAACGATGCGGAATACGCGCCGACGAGCTTTTCGCCGAAGATTTCAGCGAGCTTCATTTCAGCCGCGCCGAGGACAGTTCTTGCGTTGACTCTTGTGAAGTTCATAGGCAAAATCCTTTCTTGTATGTATATTTTTCTTTTATAATTATTTTTGAGCTTCGGTTTTGATGACTTCCAGTGCGGGCTTTACGCCTGCGAAGTTTGTGAAACGGAACATTTCACCTTTCCATGTAAATTTGAGCTGTGCAGTCAAAACGAAGGTACTGTATTTGAGATTTTCGATTTCGTTCAGCGGAACGGTGTAAAGCAGATCCTTTGGATTGCTTTGCATATCCACATCGTAAAGAGAAAGTTTGTTTTCTTTTACAGCAAGCAATACCATGCCATGTTCTCCGCGAGGAAGATTTGTGGCGGTGGCACAAAAGGTAGCTTTACGATCATCGCAAATACCGAGTTGATATAATTTATCTTGAAGTTTTCCCATAAAAATGTTATCCTTTTTTCAATTACGAAGATTCTTTTTTTCGCCTTGCGACAAAGCAAAAAGCGCAGTATTTTCATACTACGCTTTTTATTATATCATAGATTTGTGTGATTTTTCAAGAGTTCCGTATTTTTTTCTCATGGCAGTCGTATTTATTTTGAAGATTTTGACGCAAAAATGCATCAAAATTCAATATGCAAAATATTGAGTGCGATCGGCAGAGAAAGGATATCTTCATTGAACGTATTCATATCGTTTCCGAAAATAAAGGCGATCTTCCCCGAAAAGAGGGATTCATAAACGGTATGAAAACGGTTATCGTCAAGGTCGAACAGTATGAGATGGGTTTCGTCCCATGCGATCATATGCTCCGGTTTTTGCACGAGTTCGACATCCATTTCATATACTTCGCCGCTATCCAAGCACCAAGTTTCCACCGCCGTTAGGCAATCAAGCTCCAAAAGATCAACGGTATTGACAAACACGTTGCTATGAGGATTTTGCAGGAAGATCGCAACTTCATGCGCGTGATGCGGTGTGCTTTCGTGGCATTGGGTGGGGAGATACTGATAAATGGGCGCGTCGGTATCATTTTTGATACGGATTTTCATGGAAATGGGCTCTCCGTACTTGAAATACAGGTCTTTTCCGATGGTGTCGCTGTGATATCCATAAAGCGTTACCTCTAAAGTCAATCCGTTTGCGTTGGTTGCGGCGTATGTTAAATGGGTCTTTTCTTCGTCGTTTGGCGCGTAATAGTCCTCGGGAACGGGAAGCTTTCCCGTTTCGCAGGTGGATTGCGTGGTGCAGCAGTTCCAGCCCGTCGTGGCGTATTCTGTGGGAGCGGGGGTCGAGGGCGGCATCCAATCATAAGTCTCGAACGTGGTATCGATGGGGTGGTTTCCGATGGTGTTCGGCATTTCATGGTCGGGAACGGCGCACGAAACGAGCACAATGCCGAGGGCGAAAATTATCAGCCAAAGAAGTGTTTTTTTCATGAAAATCATCCTTTCTGTGATGCTCTTTTGTTTATTTGTCGTTCTCAAATGAAAAAAATCTCACCTTGCGGCGGAAAAAATGCAACTTTTTTGAAAAATAAAATAGGAAAATATCTGAAAAAAGGACGACACGCACCGTCCTTCTATATTCGCGTTTACTGTTGTGTATCGTTTTCCTTTTGGTTTTGTGCGAGCTTTTGGTTGATGGCTTCCAGTCGGCGTTTCTCGATCTTGTCGGTAATATAAAACGCCAAAATGGATATGACCACAATGGCACCGGCGCCGATGCTGAGTTTGATGAGAAAGCTCTGCGTGATATCGTTGAACAGAAGATTGATCATCAAAAAAATGATAAAAGCGAACATGATGACGATTGCCCGTCTGACCCATATGTGCTTTGAAAAAAGCTTCAGATCAAACGTAAAAAATGCTGCCATGTGTACCAAAATGCCCAGCAATGCGCCTCTTTGCATATCCAGCATCTCAAGCGAATCCTGCCATATAAGTGAGCAGATCAGATAAATGATCGCAAGGATGCCCATCATATCTAAAAATGAATTCCAATATCTCTTTCCCATGGTTATACCCCCAATTTCTTTTTGATTTCTGCTACGTACTGTCTGGAAACGAGTATCTTTTCGCCGTTTAAGAACGTAGCGATGAGCCTACAATTTTCTGCGGGCTTGATGCTCCGCATTTTGCTGAGATTGGCGATCGCCGTTTTGGAAATGCGTGCAAATTTGGTGTTTTGCAGACTTTCTTCGATTTTATAAAGCCTTGACGCGGCTTCATACGTTTCATGCTCCGTATAAAAGAATATCGCGCCGTCGACGGCTTCGAAATAAAAGATATCTTTCATCGGTACGAAAAAGGTCTCGCCGTTTTGTTTTCCTGCAAACGTATGTCCGATCAGCCCGATCTGCGCGATGATCTCCTCGAGCTCCGTTGTCATTTCCGCGCATACGATGGTGATCTCCGTATCTTTAACGCTTGGGTTTTCTTGAATCGTGATCTTCAATGCGGTTTCCTCCTTGCCTTTTGTGCTTTCATTATATATGAGCGAAAAGACAAAAGCAAGCGAATTTTGCCCAGTTGCAATTGGGGGGCGGTGAGATGCACGGGAAAAAGAGCCTCCCCGAAGGGAGACCTGTGATAAAGCAGTACGAGAAAACGAATACAAACAGAAAAGGACAGAGGATGAAAGTTCTCTGTCCTTGCTTTTGCAAGCATAGCATTTGTAGACACAAATGCCGAATGGTTATATGCCTCGCAATCGCTCAGCGTGATATTGTCGCTTCCGCGACAGTGGTATTGCGCCTGTCGGTCGCAGTGATATGATATTCGCCCGTCAAACTTCAAACGCGCGAAGCGCATATCACTGACGAAGTCAATATCACTGCGAAGCAATAGAGCTCGCCACACGGCGAATATAACTGAGGCACCTGCTTTATCGCAGGTGCCTCAAGGGAGACTCTATATGCCCGGGTATTATAAAATGCGGTGTCCTTTTTTGGAGATGCTTTCTCTGCGCGGAATGACGAGCACTGTCGGGGTGGATTCCGCGGAAATGCCGTTCATTTCCATGATCGCCGCGGTCGTTGTGCTGTATTTTTTTGCAATATCCCAAAGAGAATCCGTGGGGGCGGGATAACAAAGCAAGAGAGAGGCATCCTTTTCACGAATGATGGGTTTATCCTTATAGACCGAAAGCTTTTGCACATAAGGCTCATTATGCTTTTCGAAGATGATATACGAAATGAGGGTTTCGAGATTGACGTGGATGCTGTCTCCGTCAAGACGCGCCGAGGCGGAAAGCACGGTCGGACGGTTTTGGATATCAAAAAATTCATGGAGTCCCATGCCGTCTGTTTCGGCACGAAGCGGAATTTCAAAATTTTTTGCGAGATAGATGCCCTCGCCGTTTGTGAGGATGACGGATACATTGGCAGATCCTGTGAACCAAAGCTTATTGCCTGCTTTTTCGGTGCGGTCGATCGAAGCGGTCGCACTCGTCATGACGATCTTATCAAAATCAGAATCATCTGTCTTGACGCTGCCTTCCGACGTGAAATTAAACGTTTTTGCCGCCAAAACAGAATCGTAACGAAGCGAATCCGCTTCTGCGGTGCTCTCGTATTCGGTGGAATACATATCTGTGGTGAGGATGCTTTCCTCGTTGCAGAAAAGCTCCACGGAAACGCTGTAATCAAAATCGATCTCAGCCGTACGGTTTTCACCGAACGCATTGGTTTGCGGACGGAATTCGGGCGTACTGACGGCGACGGAGGCAAACGGGATATATCGCTCAGAGATGCCGTCTGCCATGATTTCCCCTGCGATCGGGATCTTGGCGCAAAAGGAAACGTATTTGGGGGCGGCTCCGGCTTCTGTGTTATCGTCTCGGGCGGCGAGATAGAGGATATTTGTGAAAATATCGCCTTTGTATATCACTTTGCCGTCGCCCACGCGGATATCGGTCATATAGGGATCCATTTCAACGGAAACGATCTCCTCGATGGCAGGGAGCGAGGCTTCAAGCTCGATATCCTCGCTGATGGGCGTATTTTTTTCCTCCGTAAATGCAGAGCATACGCTTGCGATGCTATGGGTACGGGCTTCCAACGTTTTTTCATCATCTGCGCTGATCTTGCCCGTAATGATTGGGGAAACCTCATTTGCGCAAAGCACGGACGTCGCAAGAGAAAGCTTCATTTTCGCGGTCAGCTTACGCGGATTTTGCAAACGGCAGGAAACCGATGCGATCTGCGGTTCAAAGCGGATATCGCAATCGCCTGACGTGCCCGAAACGGCAGTCGTGCCTGAAAAATCGCGCTCAAATTCCGCGCTTTTCAAGCTTCCGTCGCCTGTGGCGTAGAGGATGGCACATTTCAGCTTGCCGTCGTATTCCACGGCATCCCCCGAAAGATAATGCGAGCTTTCGGAAATTTTGGCGCTGACCTTCAAAAGACGGTTGATATCGGGTAGGTAATCCGGCAGGTTATATTCTGCGGAGATCTCATCGAGAGCCGTTCCCTCAAAGGTTTTGATGAGAACGCTTTGTTTTTCGTTTTCGCGGTTCATAGAAATTACCTCAATTCTTTTTTCTCTGTTTTGGTTTCAATGTATGCGAAAATATCTCAAAGAATTCCGATATTCAGATTTTTTTCGATTTTTTCCAGGGCAGCTTTTTCGATGCGGGAAACGTAGGAACGGGAGATCCCGAGCATTTCGGCGGTTTCGCGTTGGGTAATGGGTTTTTTGCCGTTCAGACCATAGCGCAAAATGATGATCTCTTTTTCTCTGGGATCCAGACGATTGTTGACGATCTCCATGGCGCGGCGGCTTTTGCATTTTCGGTCAAGATCCTCTGCGATGGTATCATCGACACTGATGATATCGCTATACGTCAAAGGATTGCCGTCTTTATCTGTATCGATCGGCTCGCTGATGGAGACTTCGTTTGTGAGCTTTTTGCGCGAACGAAAGTGCATGAGGATCTCGTTCGCTATCCTCTCCTAACGGCTCGTCATATTCTGACGAATCCCCGTTAGGATTTTTGTCATTTTTGGGGGTATTTCCACCATCGGGCGGGTTTGGAAATTCATAGTCCCCGTCATTGTGGAACAGATACACATGGGCGTTTTCGCCGTCCCATACGATTTTACGGATAAATGTTCTGATGGCAGCACGTTTTTGCTCAACGCTGTATTCCTCGATATTCTCACCCATAGTAGAAAGCAACTGACGGATAAGGTCAAATTCAATTTCTGCGAGATCGTGCTGCTGCATGATGGATTCAAGCTCGGCAAGGCGTTTTTTCAAGCCCTCGCCTTTTTCGTGAAGCTCGTCAATCTGTTCCAGGATATATTTCTCGGCATTTGTACCCTCGGTCTTGCCAAGTGAGATAACGAGTGCCTTAATATCTTTTTCGTTATCCTCAATCTGAGATTTTACTTTTGCGACCTCTGCGTCATAGCCCTCACGGTTGCCATTGATCCGCTTCTTTGTCTGCGCAATTTGTTTTGCCATATCGGAGCTTTGTTTGCCGAAACTCTTAACCGTGGCAATAATTTTTGCATCAAGCATATTGCCGTTGGCGTTCTTCATATCGCATACATGACTTCTACTACGCTCTTTGGTAGTGCAAAGATAGGTATAGATAGGATCGCCTGTGGCAGTCAAACGGTCAGACAGTTTCGGGCGCATATAATCTCCGCATTTTCCACAATAGAGGATTCCCGACAAGAGAGCAACATTACTGCGCGGCTTGCGATAGCTCTTGGATTTATTCAGCTCCAACAAGTTTTGCACCTTCACCCAAACAGCACCAGGGATAACGCCTTTGTGCATACCGACAGATACAATCCATTCATTCATGGGCTTTTCCTGTGTTGCCTTGCCGGGACGCTGTAATGTGCGGTTATATGCCATAATGCCGTGTTTGCCGTCAAACGCTTCTTTATCTGAAAAAAGGTCAACATCGTTTTCAACGAGATAATTATAAGCGTCCTCGTCTGCAATCATATACACGGGATTAGAAAGAATACCCTTGATGGCAAAACGGGTAAAGGTCTTACCACGCTTTGTCTTATAGCGTCCCTTCATGAGAAATTGATCGGTTTTCGTGAGTGAGCCTGTTTCAATGAATTTATCGAAAATTAGCTTGACCAAATTGATTTCTTCGGGAATGATTTTCAGCTTGCAAGCCTTACGGGTTTTGCCGTCCACGGTTACGTTGGAAATACTCTCCGATTCATAGCCCGTAGGGGTAGTGCCACCGAGCCAACGTCCTGTTTTAGACAGTTCGTGCATATTATCTCTGATACGCTCTGCAATGGTTTCGCGCTCCAACTGCGAGAACACGGAGGCAATATACATCATGGCGCGACCCATCGGGGACGAGGTATCAAACTGTTCGCGGATAGATATAAAACCAATTTCGCGGTCTGCCAAATCCTCTATCAGCTTTGCGAAATCACCGATATTACGGCTAATACGGTCAAGACGATACACCACGATAGCGGCAAACTTGATTTTCTGCGAATCACTCATCATTTTCTTGAACTTCGGGCGTTCAAGCGTACCACCTGAAAAGCCCTCATCTTCATAGACGAGTGCTGCGTCTGCTTCCTCTTGGCTGTAATGCGTGGCAATATACTGACGGCACATTTCAATCTGATTTTCAATGCTCTCGCCCTTGCCTGTAAACTTGGATTTTCTTGAATATATTACAAACTGCTGTATGTCTTTAGTTTTCATTGCGTATCCTCCCCAAAAGAGTATGTTATGTGTTTGTAAGTATTATAACATAAAGTCCGCAAAAATGGAAGTAGTTACGAAGAATATTTACATTTGTTTTCGATTATAAATGCAAAACGCGGCGCGTGGCTTGTAATTGAGCCATGCGCCGCGTTGTTTATTCTTTCCACATTTGAACAAGATTAACCGTAGTGCTCTGAGGTTGTTTGTTCTTGGGAAGTAGATCCACTTGAACAAGAACAGGAAAGTTCGATGCAACACCTGTAAAAATACAAGCCCCTTGCGGCAAAACAGAAATCATTTCATACGATGTATTGTCTATAAAAGCAACAGCTTTTCCTATAGCACGGATGTCCTCGTTGTTTACTAATCGATGGATAAAATAGTTATGGAGTTGTGAAATAATAGTTTCTGAAATATCAGATGGCCTCTGACTGGAAATAGTCAAAAAAGTTCCGAATTTTCTTCCTTCTTTGATAATTTCTTCAAAAGTTTCTAATCGATAATCTTTCCAAGTTTGGCTTTCGCGCTCAGACGCTGTCGAAAGAACATTATGCGCTTCATCAATGATTATGTGAAGGCTATGTCCTTGAAAGTCTTGGCGTTGCTTTTCATAAAAGTATTTGCAAATAATCAACGGCACAATCTTTTTGAATTCAACATTTACATCAACTAACGAATATATTGCAAGCCAGTCAAGCGGCGGATTATCGCATATTCTGAAAAGACGCTTAACCCTTTTTGAGCGATTATCAAATCGTGACAATAACGGTGCGATGTGTTCTTCGTTTACAAATTGGCTGCATAGAGACTCTAAGAACTTAAAACGCAATGCAAACTCAAAAACAAGATATTCATCAATAGGTTTGCAATTTGCATCAGTAAATTGCTGATTTCTCTTTTGGCAGAGAAAGATTTACCGGAACCAGGAGTACCAAGGATCAGACCATTCGGGTTTTTCAGGAGCTTTCGATCAACCATGATAAGGTTGTTCGACAGAGCATTGATGCCATAGTACAGAGCTTC
>JBGVLA010000190.1:0-6052 GCA_045124015.1 Eubacteriales bacterium
TGCTGCTACCTATGAAGCCGACCTCGTCTCCGACGTTTTTAACGAAGGATATCTCTTTGACGCCGTCTATTTTCAGAGCTTCTTCCGCGCCCGAAATGCTTTTTATCGTTCCGCAAGATGTATTAAAATATCGAATAGCACTACCCTTATTGAACTTTTTTTCAATATCGGGCTTTTCACCACAAGCAATTTTTATAGTGGCAGCAATCATATCGATGCCTGTTGAAAGCGGAATCAAATGCGTTGTAATGCAATCTCCTCCCATACGGGCACCAAGCTCTACCATTTTCGGACCATCTTTCGTAAGCATGATTTCAACATGAGCAGGACCATTTTTGATGCCAACAGCTTTCACAGCGCGACACGCCAAATTTCTTATCTTTTCAAGATCTTTTTCGTCAAGTCTGCTGGGCTGATTGTGTCCCATTTCCACAAAGTGGGGCGCGCCCGTAGTGAGCTTGTCCGTTACGTTGAGAACGTGGGGCTCACCGTCGGTCGTGATTATCTCAACGCTGACCTCGGGACCTACCATGTACTCCTCGACGATAACGCCACCGCTTCTGCCATTTTCCGAACTGTACGCAATGGCATCGCGCAGTTCATCTTCATTATGAATAAGCATTACACCGCGGCTACCTGAATTATCGGTAGGTTTGCTGATGCAAGGGAAAGAGATCTTATCGATTACATTTTCAAGCTCAGTTGGTGTAGACAAGATGAAATACCACGGATGCTCTACTCCGCAGGCTTCAAAAGCCTTTATCATCTCGCCCTTGTCCGTCGATTTTATCGCCGTATCCATGGTAATTCCGGGCAAAGAGCAAACTTCTGCCGCTTTTGCGATAGAGCGCATGGGCATGTCCGTGGCGAGAGTCATTATGCCATCAGGGGCAAATTTTTTCGCCGTTTCAGCAACACCGTCGATATCTATCGTGCTGATATTAAAAAATTCATCCGCTAGCGGCACTCCAACCGCGTTGGGATTGTAATCTATGACACCGACATAATATCCCATCTCTTTTGCTTTTTTTATCGCAGGAAGTTGAAGAATAGATGCCCCTATAATAAGTAATTTTTTCATTTATTGCTTACCTCAGTCGGTTCTTTTTCCGTTTTTACAGTTCCTTGTTCTTTTGCTACGTCAGGCGTAACATAGATGTTTTCTCTTTTCAAAACAGAGAAAACCGTTTTGAAAAGTATCTTGATATCCAGCCAAAGAGAAATATTTTCAACATAATAAATGTCGTTTTCCATCTTTTTGTCGCTTGTGATAGAATTTCGATAATAAGCCTGGCTATAGCCTGTTATTCCGGGACGGACTTCAAGTCTCTTTTTGTGAGGTTCATCGAGAAGATCATATCCCTTGTAGTTTGTTGTAAGATGAGCACGAGGTCCGATGAAACTCATATCACCTTTCAGCACATTCAAAAATTGAGGAAATTCATCGATACTTGTTTTGCGAATAAAACGACCAACTTTAGTAACTCTCGGGTCGTTGTCGCCATTATATGTAGAACCATCTGCGTTTTTGATATCGGGTGCGTTTACTTTCATAGAACGGAGTTTGTACATTTTGAACACTTTTCCTTTTTTGCCCAAACGAGGAGCATTATAAAAAACAGGCCCTTTATCCGTAAAATAAATAATTGGAGCAAAAATTACAATCAGTAAAAGAACAAATGGAAGTGCAATAAGAGACAGAATAATGTCAAACAATCTTTTGAAAAATTTATATACCATTATATGTACTCCTTCAAAATTTCTGTATATTTCTCAATCACATAATCTACTTCCTCATCAGTGAGGCATGTATGAAGCGGGAGAGAAATTTCATTCACGAAATTATTATACGCATTGGGATAATTCTTGATATCAAAGCCAAGGTTCTTGTATGCCGTATGCATGGGAAGCGGCTTGTAATGTACGTTGCAAGCAACGCCCTGCTCTGCCATCTTGATGATGATCTCGCATCTCTGATCGTGGTTTATACCGGGAACTCTCGTAAGATAGAGGTGTCCCGAAGATTCATGGTCATCGGTATAATGGTCGAGAGTTTTCACGCCATGCGGACGGAGCGCCGCATCGAATTTGTTGATAATTTCTTTTCTTCTGGCAAGCATTGCGGGATAACGCTTCATCTGCATAAGACCGATCGCCGCCACAACATCTGTCATATTACACTTATACCAAGGCCCAACGATGTCATATTCCCAAGCACCAAGTTGTGTTTTTGCAAGTGCATCCTTGGATTGACCATGCAAGGAAAGAAGCTGAAGCTGCTTATAAATCGCTTCATCATCAATACCGGGAATGGTGCGCCATGTCAAAGCACCGCCTTCTGCAGTTGTAAAGTTTTTAACTGCATGGAAAGAGAACGACGAGAAATCCGCAACGCTTCCAAGCATCTTGCCGTGATATTTCCCACCAAAAGAATGAGCAGTATCTGCCATGATCGCAACTCTGCCAAGTGCTTCCTGAATCTTAGAAGCAGGCTTAAAAATACCTTTTTTCTTTTCTACGATTTCAAAAATTTTGTCATAATCGCAAGGAATACCTGCAATATCTACAGGAATGATCGCTTTGGTTTTGTCCGTGATAGCAGCTTCAAGAGCGTCATAATCCATTTCCAAGCTATCTTTTTGCGTATCAACCATGATGATCTTTGCGCCTGTATGATAAATAACCGAGGCAGATGCCGTATATGTATAAGCCGAGGTAATGACTTCATCACCCGGACCAACGCCAAGAACATGCAATGCCATTTCTGCACAAGCAGTCTGGGAGTTCAAGCATACACATTTTTTTATACCGACATATTCAGCAATCTGTCTTTCGAGTTCTTTGGTTCGAGGACCTGTCGTGATCCAACCCGATCGCAACGCTTCAGAAACTTCTTGAATCTCAAGTTCCGAAATATCAGGGGGTGAAAATTTGATGTTCATAAGCATACCTCTCATTCCTGCTTTATTACTTTTTTGTCATAAAATATAATTTTCATACTTTCCCTATCAAAGAAAATAAATAGGCAATTTATCTACTTATTAGTATAATACAAATCATACCATTTGTCAACAGTACAATTTAGATATATTCCATAATAAAAATTATCTATTTTTTACAAAATTATGAACAAAACCTATTTTTGGGTCATAAAAAACATTCAAATTCATATATTAAATATACAAATTTAAGCGCAGAAATTATATATTAGATACAAAAACATCCAAAATAATTCATTTCCCTATAGACAACGACCGCAAATTATGATATCATAAGGATCACATTATTTCTAAAAGGACACCTTATGTATCAACATATCATTAAAAATCTTCTTGACCGAATTTTTGCAATACTTTTGATCCTATTTCTTGCAATTCCCATGCTTTTGATTGCAGTGCTCGTAAAAATCACATCGCCGGGTCCTGTTTTTTTCAAGCAAATTCGCCTCGGTCTTCACAAAAAGCCTTTTCAAATCATAAAATTTCGCACGATGAAAAATGATGCGCCCCATAATATTCCCACACCGCAATTCACCGAATCGAAAAAATGGATCACAAAAACAGGGGCATTTCTTCGCCGAACCAGCTTAGACGAGCTCCCTCAACTCATCAATATCGCCGCAGGAGACATGAGCTTTGTCGGGCCACGTCCATCGCTTGGCAACGAAGAGAATTTGATCTCCGAGCGAGATCGATATCATGTCTACAACTATAAACCGGGGCTCACAGGATGGGCGCAGATCAACGGTCGCAATTCCATCGATATACAAACAAAAGCAAAGCTTGACAAAGAATATACGCAAAAAATCAGTTTTATCTTTGATTTGAAGTGTATAGCCAAAACATTTCGCGTCATCATACAAGAAAAGCAATAAACCACAAATATAATCAACAATAATATATATCGGTACAATTCCGAAAAGAATGAGCGCTCCCCTTCCTTCATCACATTCCTTCGATTCATAATTGATTGTTTTTTTGCATATAGTAATACAAACAAGGCAATGGATCGGAGGCATTTTCTTTTGAAAGGAATCGTGGAAGAACGAGCCATCAAGCTCGGAGAACATATCGTAGAAAACAAGGATACCGTCCGCCGTACAGCTATGAAATTCGGCATCAGCAAATCAACCGTACATAAAGACGTAACAGACCGCTTAAAGCAGATCAATCCTTATCTGTATCGTGAGGTTGGGCTCATTTTGGAACAAAATAAGCAAGAGCGCCATATGCGCGGCGGAGAAGCGACCAAGCAAAAATACTTACAAATGAAGGAATTTTCCAAGAAATAAGCAAAACAGCGAGCATAGCTCGCTGTTTTGTTTATTTCTTTGTCATTTCACAATGCGTATCAGATCAAACAATATTCGAAGAGATCATTTCTGCCCAAGAGGGGATATAGGTATCCTTCATCAGCAAAAGCTTTTCTTCCAGCTCTGCGATCTCCGCAATTTCACCGTTTACATAGGAAAGAAGTCTTTCCTTACAGTTTTCAAGACGGCGGGAAAGTCCGCCAAGGCGCGCATCGTGAATCTCAAAGCCATAGGTTTTATTGATGGCATACCACTGCTGACGGAACGCCTTATAAAATGTATCAAGACGCGTAATGCATTCCGTATAATCCTGCTCCGCCAAGGCGCGTAGTCCTTCTTTGTCGCCCATCTCGTAGCATGCACGAGTCTTTTTTGCAAGCAAGAGCTTATAGCTCAGCACATCCGAAAGGCAAGCCATCGTTTCATACAAAAGCCCATAGGTCTTACTTTCCTTTGCGTGCGCGTGCAAGCGCTTTGCGTAGTCTGCCATAAGAGAGGCATCATCTGCCGCAAGGTTTGCGCTCATCGCGCCGAGGAATGGGTCATCGTAAAGATGCGTTTTGCAATAGTTACAAGCGCTATGCTGGAAATACGGAGATTCCACGGGAACGTTTTCTCCGAAAATATAGTTCGGCAGATCAAGATCCATGAAATCATCAAAGCGTTCACCTGTGATTTCGTAAAATCTCGCTTTCATTTCCGCTTCGGGAAGATCATCCGCAAGTGCGGCAATATGCATCAGTGCAGGAAGCACGGCTTCATATGCACATTCGCCGCCGTTATCGCCCCAAAGCGTGAAAAACGCCTCGCGCACACCGTTTTCAACACAACACGGAATCGCTATGGCGTTTCTCTTGATGCTGTAACGGTTATGCGGAGAAAAAGTTCCCCAAGTCCATGCGCCACCCGAAAACCACACATTGGGAGAAAGATTTTTCGAGGATTTCATCATCGAATCGTAACGCTTGGGGTCTGTTGCGAAATAATCCCAATAGACCGTCGCGCAGTCCTTCGGCACGTTTTCCACAATTTCAGTGGGAAATTCCTTGACGTCCTCGGTGCAGAAAACACCGGGAGCAAGATTAAAGAAAAGGTCATTGGCAAGAAGCATCGTTTCAAAGCCGTATTTTCTTGCGATCTCGCAAACACGGTTCAAATGCTTCAAAAGAAGTGCGTAACGATCGGTAAATCCATGCATATCGAGGTATTTGCCAAGTCCGATATGATGTGCTTCATCATAACCGAGATGCACACGGCGCGAGGTAAAGGTCTTCGCAAGCGTTTTGAACATATTTTCGATCAGCTCATAGGTACGCGGCTCATCAACAAGCAAGATATCGTCGATATCGAATACTTGATGCCGATATGCACGCCAACGCTTCAAGGTCGCAAGGTGCGCAAGCGTCTGAATGAACGGAATCAGCTCAATTCCCCGCTCTGCCGCGTAACGGTCAAGCTCACGAAGCTCATCCATCGAATAACGGCCACGCTGATAACCGAAATATGGCTCGTTTTCCACCTCATAGGTGTCTTCCGTATAAAGCATCACCACGTTATAACCCATCTTGGCAATCACATCGAAAAAGCGTTTAAGACCTTCCACGTTCGGAACGGCATCACGAGAGCAGTCGATCATCACGCCCAAAGAATCAAAATGTTTCATGTCATCATCTCCTCCGAGAATTCATTATCGTTTTCAGTATATCAAAGAAATCTGCACCTGTCAAGCAAGAATCCCAC
>JBGVLA010000191.1:0-4111 GCA_045124015.1 Eubacteriales bacterium
TCCCGTAATCGGATTTATTATGAGTGTGATTACTCGTTTGGTATGCGGAGTGGATTTTGCAGAAATCAGCATTGATATGGGCGGTATCTCTATGGGTATTATTGTTCTTTGCTTCTCTCAGTTCTTTGCTCACGGTGTAGAGCTTGAAAACGACGTTGACGGACTTCTTTGAGAGGTGACGGAATGGGAAAAATCATACTCAGACTCGACAGAATGATGGTCGAGAGAAAAATGTCCCTAAACGAGCTTGCCGAGCGCGTGGGCATTTCTAACGTGAATATGTCTAAAATCAAAAACAATAAGGTTACGGCTATACGCTTTTCCACCCTCGCCGCTATTTGTGATGCGCTTGATTGCGAAGCCGGAGATATTTTGGAATATCAGAAGGAAGAATAACCAAGGAGTATCACTATACACTTTCGGATGATCTTAAAAAAATGTTGACATTATAACTTTGATTTTACAAGTGCCCTCGTTCCGCTTGGAGCGAGGGCATATATTATTCTACTATTCCAATAACCCTACCGCAGCAGTAAACGCTGTCGTTCTCACCGATGCGAATAGGCTTATATTTTTCATTATACGAAATCAGGCACTTGTTACCAAGCTCCTTGATGTAAACATCGCCGTTAATAACGAAGATACCAACTTCGCCAACGTCAACAGCATCACACTTTTCTACGAATACCTTGTCGCCGTCGTGATAAGTAGGCTCCATACTGTCACCGCCAACCGAAATAACAAAGTCAGCCTGTTCTGCTTCTGCACTCTCGGGAACGAGTAGCTCTTCTGCCAGCTCACTGTCAAGGATATTGCCCGTACCAGCAGATGCAGGTTGAGCATACCAATCGATCTTCAGCATACGAGTCTTGGGCTTTCTCGTCAGTGCCGTCACACGCTTGTATTCGCTGTCGATCAAATAATCAACAACCTCTTTACCGTGCTCGTCAAGGGCGCGGTATTTTTGTAAGGTTGTCCACTCGGTTGCCGTAGGGCGTTGCGCCATGGACTTGCATCCGATAAGCTCGTCAGCGGATACGCCGAGCAGGTCGCAAAGCCTTGCCAGTTTATCGCAATCGGGGCGGCCTATGCCTTTCTCCCAGTTATAGATAACTCTGCCCGAACTCTCGCCGAGAGCATCGGCAATGTCCTGCTGAGTCATGCCTTTTATATTACGGTACTTCTTTATTTGTTCGCCAATAAAGCTCATACGGATATACCTCCAATTGTATTGCTGATCTATTTTAACATATTTCCTTGTAGTTGTCAAGAGAAAACTCCAAAAATGTTATATAAAGCTCTTGACAATACAATATTCTTGTGTTATAATGTCAAATACCAAAGGAAATTGGAATAACAGTAGTATAATACAATGTAATTGTTGCGTCAGGAGGTGTAATAATGGAACAACAACAGAAAAGTAAGTTGAATTTGGTCAACAGCGCCGAGCTGATGGATATGCAGCTACCGCCCATACGGTTCACGGTTGCGGACATCCTCCCCTCGGGGCTGACGGTGTTTGCAGGTGCGCCCAAGGTCGGAAAGTCTCTTTTTATTTTGAAGCTGTGCTTGGCGGTTGCCAACGGCGAAAACTTTTGGTGCTATCCTACGAGAAAAGGAACGGTGCTGTATCTTGCGCTGGAGGATTCGATGATGCGTCTGCAGAAGCGACTCTGCGCTATGACGGACGAGGGCTCAGAGAATCTTTTCTTCTGCAATCGTGCGCCTCGCCTTGACGAAGGTCTATTGGACGAGCTGAAGCTGTTCAAGCAGGCTCATCCCGACACGGCGCTGATCGTAATCGATACGTTCCTTCTTGTTCGTGCGCCGGCAAAAAATAACGGTCAGAATATGTATGAGCGTGATTACGTGGAGATGAATCGGTTTTAGCAGTTCGCTATTGAAAACGACCTCTCTATTGTACTCATCCATCACGGAAAAAAGGCTGAGGAAAGCGACCCATACAAGCAAGCATCGGGCAGTATGGGTATGACGGCGGCAGCCGATTCCTATCTTTTGCTCAAGCGCCTTGATAGAATCGCTCGTGAGGGTACGCTCTATATTTCGGGGCGTGACATTGAAAGTCGTGACGTGCAGATCAAAATGAACGACGATGCTATATGGGAGCTTGCCGAAGAACTTGAATATGAATTGGAACGCACCGATCCATATATTCGCGCCATCGTACTGTATCTCCTTTCCGCCAATGGTCTGCGTCAGGAATCGGGAGAATATTGCGCTGACGATGCTTCTCCTAAGGTTGATTGGAGCAAGGAATATTTAAGGATTCAAGCTTCCGAGCTGGCTGACGGGGCAAATAAATTCTTGGAGTTGTCCGGCGAAGAAGCTCTGAAGCCAAATATGATTAAGAAAAAATTGGTGGAGTACCATACTCAGCTTGAAGCGCTTGGTTTCAAGTTTGAAAGCGAGAGAACGGGACAGACAAGGACGCTGGTATTTCGCTTCATTCTTGAAAAAGTCAGACGGCTCTATTTTGAAAAAGGAAAGCTGCCGATCGAAATATCTGCGAGGTCTGTGGAGTCCGAAGCGGATCATGACAGCATGACAGGTGACAGTTGTAAAAATACCGTGACAGTTATTGAATCCCCGGAGGAAAAAGCTATCATCGACACATCTAATGATCTTTTTGGATATAAGACCCTTGAAGAAAGAAAGCGCATGCATCCCAATCAACTCATGAATCGTGGTTTGCATGAACGTCATAAAAGAGGCATGTATCAAGAGCTTGATGAATTTTTTGCCAACGGATATACGGTTGAAGAAAACGGAGTAACAATCCATAAAACGGACAAGCCGGTGGAGTATTATTGCGTGACAGGAGGCATCCCCGGAAAAATTGATGAATTGATTCAACTGCTATTACGTGAATACGAGAATTTTCCAAAGCTAAAAACAATGCCGATATATCGTAGAGTTATTATAAAACACCTCAAAGATCTGGCAGAGTATATTGAGGGTGAAATACGAGAATTGTCGGATGACGCCACCGGAGGTGCTACCATCGAGAAAAATGAAGCTGTCACTTGTCATGCTGTCACAGATGTCAAGAAGTGACCTACTGAAATCAAAGAAAAGGCTATCGGCAAAATAGCCTTCTGAAACCATCGTTATCGACGTGGATATTTTGCCGCACATGGCGAGGTCACTATTTTTTCTGCTTTCCCGACGCTTGCGTCTGGGGCAAGCATAGCGCGTGGATGTCCACCGCCATTTGGCGGCGCCCACCTCGCACTGTCCCTGCGCTCACGCTGGGACAGAATCGGGCAGAAGCCCGAACCCACTTTTCATTGAAAGGAGAAAAATATTGGGCAGATTACAATCAGAAACAATATCTCTTCACGTAACTCCGGAAGAAAAAAAGGCGATGGTTGAACGTATGAAGGAAGCCGTCTCACCATCGATGCGAGCCTTCATTTTGTGCATGTGTATGAACGGAAAAATCATTGTCAACTCGGATCTCCGAGAGCTGAACCAAGAGCTTCGCTATCAGGGTAACAACCTCAACCAGCTCACAAAGCTCTGCCATCAAGGACGAATATATGCGCCGGAGTTGACAGAATTATTGATGCTTTATCGGCAAATTCTTCTCGCGCTCGGAGGTGAAAACGATGGCAGTTGTTGAAAGTATTCCCGAAAAGAATCAGACTCCCAGCGCACAGAAAGGCGTGCTGGATTACTGTATGCAGCCGTCCAAAACGCTCGATGCGGACGAACAGCTCGCATATATTTCGGGCTACAATTGCCTCCCTGAGCTGGCAAATGAATCCTTCCTTGCCACCCAAAAAGTATTTGGTCACGAGCCCGACGGCGTGAGATTCTATCACTTTGTTCAGTCCTTCAAGATCGGCGAAGCCATCTCACCGCAAGAGGCAAACGAAATCGGAATGGAGCTGGCAAAAATCTTTGGAAATCGCGAGGTCATTGTGGCAACTCATATTGACAAAGACCACCTCCACAACCACATTGTCGCTTGCAGTTATGACCTCGAAAGCGGATTGAAATTGCATTATAATAAATATTTTCTCTCGGACTTACGGCAAAAGAGTGACGAGATATGTCAGGCTCATGGGCTGAACGTTCTCAAAAAATA
>JBGVLA010000192.1:0-104286 GCA_045124015.1 Eubacteriales bacterium
TATCGGTCTTTTTCAGTTTGATATCGTCGCATGGCTTTTCGGCGGTCAGGATGCACTTCTCAGCCGTATCGTATATGCCGTCATCGCACTTGCGGCGGTTTGGTGCGTATCTCTCCTTTTCCGCGAACGCGATACAGAAGAGATCACAGGAGAAGTTCGTTAAATATGACAAGTCAGCCTCCCTTATGTAAAGGGGGGCTTTCTTTTTGCACCTTTTTCTTGCAAAAAGAAAAAGGTATGACAAAAAATGAACCCGTTTTCCTCACAAACGAGAAAAAAATCATAAAAACCCCTTGCACTCTATTCTGTTTTGCGGTAGAATATAGTTTGAGTATTAGTATATTATATTCTCATTTACTATATAGAAACGGAGTTTTCTCAAAACATGAACAAACTGAAACTGAATATTGCCGAAGCGATCTCCGAAAACACTGCGGTCATTTGGGGCGAAGCCTTGAAGATTGCCGCAGAAGATATCGTTTCTGCACTTGAATTTCCGCCCGATACCTCCATGGGCGACCTTGCGTTTCCTTGTTTTAAGCTGAGCCGTACCTTCCGCATGGGTCCTCCCGTGATCGCGGCAAAGCTCCTTGAAAAGCTCAAAGAAAATCTTCCCGAAGGTACTTGTGAAGTTCGTACCGCAGGCGGTTATCTCAATTTCGTCATCGATAACGCTTATCTTTCGGGTAAGATCCTGAGCGAAATCGAAGAAAAAGGCGCAGAGTTCGGCGCACATGATTTCGGCAAAGGCAAGACCGTCGTTCTCGACTATTCTTCTCCGAACACGGCAAAGCCTTTCCACATCGGTCATCTCGGCACGACTGTCATCGGTCATTCCTTGAAGCTTCTCCATGAATACGCAGGCTATACCTGTGTTGGTGTCAACCACCTTGGCGACTGGGGTACACAGTTCGGTAAGCTCATTTTGGCTTATCGCAAATGGGGCAACCCGGAAGCCATTGATCAAAATGGCGTTGACGAGCTCGTATCGCTCTACGTCCGTATCAATAACGAGATCAAAGCGGAAGAAGAACAGGGTCTTACCACCCTTGCCGATGCTTCCCGCGCAGAATTTACCAAGCTCGAACAGGGCAACGAAGAAAATTACGCACTTTGGAAATGGTTCATCGATATCAGCCTTGCCGAATACGAAAAGACATACAAACAGCTCGGTATTACATTCGACAGCTACAAAGGTGAATCGTTCTACTATGACAAAGCACCTGCAATCGCCGCAGAATTGAAAGAAAAAAATCTTCTCACCATCGACGATGGCGCTTCCATCGTTGACCTTTCCGCATACAATATGCCTCCTTGCCTTATCCTCAAAAAGGATGGTTCTACCATTTATCCCAGCCGTGATATTGCAGCGGCGTTTTACAGAAAGAACACCTACGATTTTGATAAATGTATCTACGTAACCTCTGCGGGGCAGAGTCTACACTTCGCGCAGTTCTTCAAAGTCATTGAACTCATGGGGTACGATTGGGCAAGTAAGCTCTATCACGTTCCCTACGGTACGGTCAGCATCGGCGGTGAAAAGCTCGCAACCAGAACAGGCAACGTCATTCTTCTCCGCGACCTCTTTGCAACGGCAATCGAAAAATGCAAAGGCATCATCGAAGAAAAGAATCCCAACATTGAAAACAAGGACGAGACCGCAGAGGCTGTCGGCGTTGGCGCTGTCATCTTCTATTATCTCTACGGCAACCGCATGAGAGATATCAATTTCGTCATGGACGATGCGCTTGACTTCAACGGCAACACCGGTCCTTACGCACAGTACACCTACGCAAGAACGGGCAGTATCCTTGAAAAAGCAGGCGACGCGGGCAAAACGACCGTCATTTCCGACCTCACCGCGACAGAACGCGAGTTGATCAAGACCCTTTCCCTTTTCCCCGACAAAACGCTCGATGCCATCGATGAAATGGAACCCTCCATCATCACACGCTACGCCATCGATATCTGCAACGCTTTCAATCGTTTCTATCAGGAATGTCCCATCGCAACCTGCGAGGATGCTGAACGCCGCGCATTCCGTTTGGCGCTCACCAAGGGTGTGCATGAGATCCTCGGTCGTGCGCTTGAGCTTGTTTGCATCAAGCATCCCGATAAGATTTAAGAATCTGTCTTTTTAAGAAAAACGACATACTATAAATAAAATAACACTTTATATATTAAGGAGAATATTCCCATGTCCGGACATAGCAAATGGAAAAATATTATGCACAAAAAAGAGAAGACCGACGCACAAAAAGCCAAAGTCTTCACAAAGATCGGTAAGGAAATCGCCATCGCCGTAAAAGAAGGCGGTGCTGACCCGAACTCCAACGCAAAGCTTCGCGACCTGATCCAGAAGGCAAAATCCAACAACGTCCCCAACGATAACATCGACCGTATCATCAAAAAGGCATCCGGTGCTGACGCGGTTGCTTACGAAGAGATCACATACGAAGGCTACGGCCCGTCCGGTGTTGCCGTTATCGTAGAAGCCGCTACCGACAACCGCAACCGTACCGCAGGTGATGTTCGCCACTATTTCGATAAATTCGGCGGCAATCTCGGTCAGGTTGGCTGTGTAAGCTTCATGTTTGAAAAGAAAGGCGTTATCGCCATCTCCGCTCTTGACGAATGGGGCGACCGTGTGGTTGAAGGCGATAAGCTTATGGAAGAAGCACTTGAAGCAGGTGCCGCAGACTTCGCAGAAGAAGGCGACGTATTCGAAATCTATACCGAGCCCGACGATCTTTCTGCCGTTGCAGAAGAGCTTACCGCTAAGGGTTACACCTTTATTTCCTCTGAGGTTGAAAAGGTTCCTTCCTCTTACGTTACCCTTGAAAGCGACGATGACATCAAATTTATGAATCTCCTTCTCGAAAACCTCGAAGAAAACGAAGATATCGTAAACGTATGGCATAACTGGGATGAAGAATAAGCGGCGAGTCGCCGCCCCCTGTTGCTCGCCTATCGTCGTCTTCAGCGTACCCCAACACCATCAAACGGCGAGATTCCGGTCAAGCGACAGTTTCCTTTGCCTGCATATACTAACCTTGTATCTAAAAACTTAGAAATAAAAATTCATTCACCAGAAAGGGGATCTCCACCATGATTGAAGATACCAAATACCCTGCCGCGTTCCGCAGTATGTTCCGTGAATATGACATCCGCGGCAAAGTATGCCCGGAAGAACTTTGCGACGAAAACGTATACAAGATCGTCAAGGCATACTCCAAATATCTCCAGCGCAGAAACATCAACCGCGCAGTTGTCGGTTATGATAGCCGTTCTTGCTCTCCTGCATTTGCACAGGCTGCGATCAAGGCACTCCGTGAAGAAGGCATCGACGTCTTTTATATCGGTCTTGCACTCTCTCCGCTTACTTACTTTGCACAGTATCATCTGAAATGCGAAGGCGCGGTCATGATCACCGCGAGCCACAACCCCGACGGTTGGTCCGGCTTCAAGCTTGCAAACGGTTATTCCAAGACACTCGAGCCGGCTGACATCATCGAAGTTTATAACCTTCTCGACCTTCCCACAGAAGCAACCAAGGAAGGCGCTTACGAAGAGGTTGACGTTCGTGATGCTTATATCAACGATATCGTTTCCCGTATCAAGATGGGTCCCAAGAAGCCCCGTGTCGTTCTCGACGCGGCAAACGGCGGTGCAGGTGTGTTCATTTATGAAGTATTCCAGCGTCTCGGCTGCATGACCTTCCAGCTCAACTGCGACCCCGATACCTCTTTCCCCCGTTACTTCCCCAACCCCTCTGATATCAAAGGCAGAAAGCTCATGCAGAAGATGATCCTGCATCCTTACGTTCATGCAGACATCGGTCTTTCCTTTGACGGCGACGGCGACCGTATCGGCGTGATCGACGAAAAGGGTCAGAACGTATGGAGCGATACCGTTCTCGCACTCATTGCAAAACAGCTTCTCGAAAAGAAGCCCGGCGCATCCGTTGTATTTGACGTAAAATGCTCCAAATCTCTCATCGACGTGATCGAAGCAAACGGCGGGAAGCCCGTTATGTGGAAGACAGGACACTCTTACATCAAATCCAAGCTTCATGAACTTAACGCTGAGCTCGCAGGCGAACGTAGCGGACATATCTTTGTTTCCGGTGATGACTGGTACGGCTTTGACGATGCGATCTTCGTTGCGGCAAAGCTCGTAGAATATCTCTCCTATCAGGATAAGACCGTTTCCGAAATCATCGATACCTTCCCGCATTATGTCGTTTCTCCCGAGATTAAGGCGCATTGTGCCGATACCGTCAAATACGGCATCGTAGATGAGCTCGTTGCCAAGTTCAAGGCAGAATATCCCGGTCAGGTCTGCGATATCAACGGCGCTCGCGTTCAGTTTGAACACGGTTGGGGTCTTGTTCGCGCATCCTCCAATATGCCTGAGCTCGTCCTCATTTTTGAAGCAGATACCATGGAACATCTCTTGGAGATCCGCGCGATCTTCAAGAATTATACTCGCCAGTATGCTGAGATCGACGACAACTGGGCAAACGACGTAAACGAACTCTAATAACGAACAACGCTTACGAAAATTCTACAATACAAGAAAAGCTGTCATGAAAATGACAGCTTTTCTTTCTTAAGCAAACCCGTTCGTGGGCGGACTTCTTTTCCTCTTTTGACCGCATGAGGGCTAATGTCTTCATCTGAAAAAAGATAGGTCTATTGCCCAAAATATCGATTTTCTTAGCCTTCCCCGACGGGAGAAGGCGATCTTATCCTTGCATAACAGACAAAAATTTCATCAAAATATGTAACCCCACCGCATGATCTTCGGACTATATAGGTGAAGGACTTCAAAAAGGATGATAACTATGGATGACAAACAAATCATTGCGCTTTTCCTGGCACGCTCCGAGGATGCCATAGAGGAATCCGCAAAAAAATACGGCGCCTATTGCCGTTCCATTGCGTTTCATATTTTGCAAAACGAAGCAGATACCGACGAATGTCTGAACGATACGTATCACACTGCATGGAATCGCATACCGCCTCATATACCGAATAATCTCGCCGCCTTTCTCGGGAAGATCACGCGAAACATCGCGCTCAGACGCTACGAAAAGGAAAACGCCTTAAAGCGCGGAGGAGGAGAGACCGACCTCATTTTCGAGGAGCTTGCGGAATGTCTGATCAGCGAAAATGATACGGAAACGGCACTTTCGGAAACGCTCGCAAGAGACGCCATAAACCGTTTTATCCGCTCGCTTCCGACGAAAAAACGCAGGATCTTCCTGCGCCGATATTGGTACATGAGCGAGATCGCTGAAATTGCGGAGGATTTTCATATGACGAAAAGCGCCGTCAAAACCTCGCTTCTGCGTATGCGCGAAGCGCTTTATGAATATCTCATCAAGGAGGGGATTTTGGATGAAACAAAATAAGCTTTTATATCTCATCGGACAAACGGACGACGATCTTATTTTAGATGCCGCACCGAATCGTGAAAAAAAGGACAAGATCAAATGGATAAAGCCGCTTGCCTTTGCCGCCTCATTCGTCTTTCTCGTTTCTGCCGCGCTCGGTGGATACGCCATCACCGCAGAAGCCGCAGAATATCGAGAAGCTGTGGAATTTTTTGAGGAGCACGAGCTTTCCACAGAGGGCCTTTCCCGCGAGGAGATCAAAAAGGTCTATCTTGATATCAAGCTCCAAACCTTTTCGTATGATAAGACCTTGACCGCCATGCTCAACGGCACCATTTCCATCAAGGGCTATGAACTTTTGACAAACGCACCGACGAGCGAGGATATCTACAACTATTGGAACGATTATTACACAAAGCCTCTCGACGACAAGAACGGCATCTATTGTCATTTCATATATCCGAACGATTCCGATCTTCAATTTTATAAGGACGGACACACGATCTGGAGTACAAGGCTTGGCTATGGTATGTTTGATTTCACCGTCATGGAAAATGGTTATATCCTTACGTATGGACAAAACGATACCATGTCGACTATGGATCCACGCCACGCACACATGACCATGCTCGATCAAAACGGAAATATCGTTTGGGAGAAGACGCTCATGAATGGCTTTCATAATGAGAATATCTCAAAAATCATCTGCGAGGGGGATACGTTTGCCGTTTTCGGCAGAGGAGATTATCACACGTTTCTTTTCAGCCGCTACGATATAGACGGCAATCGCCTCGTCTATCAAGCAACGCCCGTCGAAGAAACGCTCGCTATTTGGAACGTCGTCCCGTTCAGCGAAGGCTATCTCGTTCAGTTTAATAATTACGACAAGGACGGCTTTGCCAAGCTCGTCAAGGTCGGTCATGACGGCACGCTCACCGATTCCTTCAGCTACGGCGCAGACGGCGCACATTATTTTCTGAAGGATATGATAGAACACGGCGGCAAGCTCTATCTTTCCACCTACGCCGTCCCCAAAGTCGATTACAACGCAGGCGGCCGCGATGAGATCGCCCCCATTTTTCAGAAGATCAACGAAACATTCGGGCGCGACGTATTTGACATTCCGTCGGAAGAGCTGACCCCCATCGTCCGCGATAATTATACCGCCGTACTGCTCATTTGCGATACCGAGTCGGGAAACGTCGGTGAATTTTATTCCGTGGAGGGTGCGCGCGGCGGCAAGCTTTCCGTAAGCGAAGACGGCAAGCTCATCTGGGAAGCGGAAAGTTTTGTCGATACGTTCTATTCTCTCGCAACAAGCTCCTTTACCATCGGCGGCACGTGCAGAATCTATCGGTATACCTTTGATACAAACGGTACACTCATCGGCGCAGAAAAAACAGATGATTATACCATTTACAGACAATGATATCATGCCTCGGCAGAGTTTCTCTGCCGAGGATTTTTCTATATCACACTTTCCAAAATATGCATAAATCTTGTAACCTCATCGAGGGTATTCATAGCGGAAAAGCTGATGCGAAGCGCATCGCCGCCCGTACCGAGTGCCGCGTGGGCTGTGGGTGCACAGTGCATTCCTGCGCGGGTACAAGCACCGAGCGCCCCAAGACGTTCCGAAACGAGCGAGGGCGCGATATCATGAAATCCAAGAAGCAAAAGCGACCCGTTTTCCGCTTCGGGCATATAGAGATATGCCCCTTGCATATCGTTCAAAATTCGTTTGGCGTGGCGATACAGCATATGCTCGCTTTCCTCGATTCGCGCTCTCCCAAGCGCTCTCACAAAGCGCAAGCCTGCACCAAGTCCAACGATGCAGGGCGTTGCCACCGTTCCCGCCTCAAAGGAATCTGGCGCTTCATGCCCCATATCACGCTCCGCAGAATTTCTGCCGTTTCCGCCGTAGATACTGCCGAAAAAGCGTTCAAAATCAAAATCATCGGCAAAAGCGGCAAATCCGCTTCCCTGCGGTCCGTAAAGTCCTTTATGCCCCGGCGCACAAAGCGCGGAAATGCCATCTCGTTTCATCGAAATATCATAAATGCCCGCGCTTTGTGCCGCGTCCACAACGTAAAGAAGATTTCGTGCCCGACAAAGCGCCCCGATCTCGCGGATCGGCAAACGCCTCGGACAAACATTGGAAGCATGAGTGGCGATGATCGCTCTCGTGCGCGGACGAATCTTTCCATCAATTTCACAAAGAAGTGCATCATCCGACTGTAAAGCGTCAAACATATCATAGGTCATACCGCGCACACGGCAAAGATTGTCTACGGTACGAAGCACGCTATTGTGTTCGAGATTGGAAATGAGAAAATGGTCGCCATAACGCGCGATACCCGCAATGACAAGATTCAGCGCATGGGTGCAATTCTGCGTAAACACGATATTTTCCGCTTTTTCCATGTCAAAAAATTCCGCAAGCTCTGCACGTACGGTATATACGGCTTCTGCCGCCGAAAGCGCAAGCGGATGACCGCTTCTTCCCGGATTTCCGCCCCATTCACGCATACATTTCGTCATTTCCCGAATCACCGCAGGCGGTTTCGGAAAGGTCGTTGCCGCATTGTCAAAATAGATCATAAGCCACTCCAAAATATTCAGATACCGAGGATCTCTCCAAACGGTATTCGATTTTCTTCTAAAATATCGATCGCGCGAGAGATCTGATGCGCCTCTATTTCAAGTCCAAACGTACAACCACGTGGCGTCAGTCTTGGACTCGGGCGAACGATCCGCACGAAAATCCCCTGTCGAAAAAGGACGCGTTTCGCTTTCAGGGCAAGCGTTTGTGATGTCATCGTAAGTGTACGCCGTTCCATTGTAACAGAAACCGCCTTTCATTCAAATTGAAGGGATGATATCCATACCACCCTTAACAGCATATGCGTTTTGACAATATGGTGCCCCTATATTTTCAAAAAATTGCCACTTATAAAGAACGTGCTCTTGACCATAATAATACCAGAACACGCGAGAAACGTTCGCGGCGTTCAAGCGGCAAACGCCGCGAAAAATTCTATGAAATTTAAGATGATTGCTTTTGAACAAAATGTTCAAAGCATTGAGAAAGGATATTATTATGGCAAGCAGCAACAAAAACCTCGTTCCCGAAGCAAAAGAAGCGCTTAACAGATTCAAGATGGAAGCAGCAAACGAAGTTGGCGTAAACCTCAAGCAGGGTTATAACGGCAACCTCACCTCCAAGGAAGCAGGCTCCATCGGCGGTCAGATGGTAAAAAAGATGGTTGAATCTTACGAAAACTCCATCAAGGGCAACGGTTGATTCTGATTCGATAACACCTCCTCCTGATATAGAGATCTCCTCTCCGATTTTCGGAGAGGAGATCTCTTATTGTATTTCCATACTTCACCTTTCCGGTAAACTTGACAAGATTCAAAATTTGTGCTATTATAAATATAAAAATCCGAACGCTTTTTCAAAGAGAAAGCAAAAATCCGTTTCTTGCAAGGAGCTTCTATGAATTTTTACCGTTGGAATATTTTATATGCTATGATCAGCATCTTTCTTTATATATCCTTTCGCTTTGGCGTTGAACACTATTTGCGATACACCAAAAACAGCAAAACCTTTATCCGAAAAAATAAACAAGGCTTCTTAAATTATTGGTTTTATTGTAAAATGCGTTCGGAATTGAAGATCTTTTATAAGCTGAACGCCGCTTTGCTCCCGTTAACGCTCGTATTTACGATTTTGACGGTCTCTCTCGGATGGCTTTCGTTTATGCAGCTTCCAATTGCGATCCTGTCAGTACTTTTTTGTGTCGTGCAGATTCCGTCCATTCTGCTTTCGGGGAAATATGCTAATCTTTGGTATTACGGAAAAGCCTTCGTCTGGTTCAAACAAAATCCTGCAGGCGGCGGTTTTGATAGCTCCTTGTTTCATTTGGGCGGCATGCTTGGCATCATTGCTTTTGTCATCTATAATATCAGCTTGGCAGTTTCATAATCGTCAAACACAAAACCACAGAGATCGACACGCTCTGTGATTTTCTGCTGTCTTCCGCAGCTTGGAATATCATACATATGGATACTTCTGCAAAGCGATATGCCAGTATATTCTACGCAAAAAAATGAAATTCTTCAAAAAAAATATGGAAAACTTTCAAAGAATGTAGTATACTGTTTTCACAATACATAAAACGAAGGAAAATTCCATGAAACATCTTCAAATCAAAAAACTCGTCATTTCCGCCATGATGTTGGCACTTTGTTTGCTTCTTCCCTTTTTAACGGGACAAATCCGAGAGATCGGCAGGATGCTCTCACCCATGCACTTGCCCGTTCTGATCTGCGGCTATGTTTGCGGACCTGTTTGGGGCTTTGCCGTCGGACTCGTTGCCGCACCGCTTCGCTCGATGATCTTCTCCATGCCGGCTGTTCCCGAATGCTTCTTTATGGCGGCGGAGCTTGCCGTTTATGGGCTTATGAGCGGACTTTTTTACCGTATTTTCCCGAAAAAATTGCCGTTCTATTACGTTTCCTTGCTCATCTCCATGGTTTCCGGCAGAATTCTTTACGGTATTTTGCATTTTGCTGTTGCAGGGATCCAAGGCAATTCCTATCTTTTTGAGACCTTTCTTGCCGCCACCGTCCTCGGCTCGATCCCCGGTATGATCTTACAGCTCGTTTTGATACCGCTCATCTTGGCAGGGCTCAAGCGCACAGGATATCTGCCTCTCAAATAAACATTCCTTACAAAAACATCTTGCATTTTGATTCTCGCTATGTTAAAATAATACCATGCTAACAAAAAGCCGGAAAGGAATGATTCGCTTGATCTTTCAAAAGCAGATCGAAAAGGTATATCGCGCACAGATGTTTTCCCGTCAGGAAATAAGCAATGCGGTCTTTTATTTCTCCGCAAAGGATTTTGACGGTCTTCATAAAGAACCCTATATTTTTACCGCCGCCGCAGGGCAAAGATTGCAAGGCTATTTTTATTTTTACGATTCCCCCGAAAAAAACCGTGTCATTGTATTTGATCACGGCATGGGCGCAGGACATCGCGCATACATGAAAGAGATCGAAACGCTTGCGCGCCACGGATATCTCGTCTTTGCCTACGATCACACAGGCTGTGTGGAATCGGAAGGCGAAAACACGAATGGCTTTGCGCAATCGCTTTCTGACCTCGACGCTTGTCTGAAGGCGCTAAAAGCCGACGAAACCTTGCAAGATCGGACCTTTGCCGTCGTTGGGCATAGCTGGGGCGCTTTCTCCTGCCAAAACATCGCGGCGTTTCATCCCGATATCACGCATATCGTCGCCATGTCCGGCTTCGTTTCTGTAGAGGCGATCGTAAACCAAAACTTTGACGGTGCGCTGAAGCCCTTCCGCAAAGCGATCCTTGCACTTGAGCAAGATGCCAATCCCAAATATGCCGCCTGCCACGCGGTGGAATCGCTGAAAAAGACCAATGCGAAAACGTTGATCCTCCATTCCGCCGACGATCCGCTCGTAAAACGCGAATTCCATTTTGACGTCATGAAAAACGGACTTGCAGACAAAGAAAACATTCGTTTTCTTCTCGTAGACGGCAAAAAGCATAATCCCAATTATACGACGGATGCGGTGAAATATAAAGATTCCTTTTTTGCCATTTTGACCAAAAAGATGAAAAAGCACGAGTTAAATGAGGAAGCTGCTGAGGATGCCTTCCGCAAAAGCTTCGATTGGAACCGCATGACAGCGCAGGATAAGAACGTTTGGAAAGAAATTTTTGATGTTCTCGATACGTGATCCTATCAAAATCCGACAGTTCATGTCGGATTTTTTATTTTTCGGAAAAACAATTCATTTCAAAAACAGTTTCAAAAAACAACATCTTCTCTCCTTCGAATAAAATACTTGACAACCCCCGAAATATATGATACCATAATATTATAAAACTTTCCAAAGAGGTGAGATTTTTTGAACCGCACCGCTCTCAAGGTCATTGCGTGTCTGACGATGCTCATCGACCATATCGGTTTTTTGCTCCTGCCTGAGGTGGAATGGCTCCGTTATATCGGCAGACTTGCCATGCCGCTTTTTGCCTTTTTTATTGCGGAAGGCTGTCGATATACCTCGAATAAACTGCGATATTTTCTGCAGATCTTTCTTCTCGGAGTCGCTTGCCAATCGGTCTACATTGCCGAGCAAGCCATCTTTAGCGAGGTCCGCTCCTTTTATCTCAATATCCTGCTGACCTTCTCCTTTTCCATCCTCATTTGCTTTGCCTATCTCTACTGGGAAAAAGCGACCGAAAACGGAGACATGATCAAAAGCCGAATCGCCGCACTTCTTGTGCTTGGTGCCGTTCTCTTCGCCGCCGGCTTTTGCGCATTTTGTCAATACGTCGATTCCGAAACCTATTACGAGCTGACGTTGGATTACGGTCTGCCGGGCGTTCTTCTTCCGCTCGCCGCCATCCTTTCGAAGGACAGAAACAAGCAATTTTTGTATTTCTCTCTTGCCTTGATCCTTTTCTGTATCATTGGCAGTCAAAATACACCCTACGTTTGGTTTGCTCTTTTCGATATTCCGCTTTTAGCCCTTTATAACGGGCAAAAGGGCAAGACTCGATTCAAGTACGGTTTTTATCTCTTCTATCCCGCACATCTTGCGGCATTATACCTCATCCAAACAATTTTTTGATACAAATTTCATAAAAACGCTTGCGTTTAACGTCAAAACATTGTATACTATTTAAGTAAATATCAGGATTTCAAAACAGAAACGAAAGGATGAATTTTAGTCATGAAAAACGAAGTCGCTCGCCTTCGCAAAGAACGAAAGATCAGCCAAGATGCGCTTGCTTGCGCTATGGGTGTTTCGCGTCAGACTATTTGTTCCATTGAAAACGGAAAATACAACCCTTCCATCATTCTCGCAATCCATATTGCCCGCTACTTCGGCAAAACCGTCGAAGAAGTATTCCTTGCAGATGATATTACCACATGGAAAACCGCGGAAATGCTCCGCATGAACACCAAATATAACAAAAATTACGACGATAACAGACGGATCATGCTGGAGCCCGACGTGATCATCGGTCAAAACAACCCGCCCTGCGATATGTTCCGTTACGGAAGCTTCCCGCTTTCCTTCAACGGCGGCGAAGCCATCGCCCTTTATAATTACGGCATCCTTGCGGAAAAGCCTCGTTCCCTTGCCGATATTTTGTATGAGCTTGAAGAAAACGATATGGCGCTTCTCGGCGGCTTTGCCGGAACAGATCCGAAAAAGCTCGGCGCCTATTTCCTTGGTCATGACATCCGATATAAGATGATCACGGCAGACGACGTATTTGATAAACACATTCGCAGAAAATGCGGTGTATTCATCTACTCTTATTTCGATGTACGAAACCTTCTCGAGGTCAAGGGCATCCATACCGTTGCCGGTGTATACGATGAGCTCGGTATCACCATATACAATTATCACGACAACGACACCAAGCCCACGCATTTCAAAACCGCCAAAGCCTTGGCAGAAGGCAAAAATCTCATTTGCGCTTACGTTTTTGATGTATAAGACAACAAAAAGCCCGAACGATGAGGCATCTGCGATAAAGCAGGTGCCTCAGTTATATTCGCCTTGCGGCGAGTTCTATTGCTGCGCAGTGCTATTCAGCTATCGCTGAGTGATATTCGCTACGCGAGTTGAAAAGAGCGAATATAATATCACTGCGGCCAACGGGCGCAATACCACTGCCGCAGAAGCGGCAATATCACGCCAAGCAAGCGCGAGGCATATCACTTTCAGAATTTGTTCCTACAAATTCTGTGCTTGCAAAAAAGAGGACAGAGAACGCAAAATTTCTCTGTCCTTTTCTGTTTGTATTCGTTTTTTCGTTCTGCTTTATCGCAGATACCCGATGTTCGGGCTTTTCGATTTTTAATTTTTGAAAAAAATCACATACGAATATAATTCATCGCAATGCTTGCCGCGGAATACGCATGATGCCATTGACCTGCGTTACCACCGTCATGCGGCAAGACCGCTTCTTCCAATTCTGCAATACCGTCGAGCTTACCATCGGCAAGATCAAGAAGTCTGCGCTTACAGTTCTTCACACGAGCGAGAAGTCCGCCGAGGCGCATATCCTGCATCTCAAAGCCATAGGTCTTATTGACCGTTTCCCACTGATAACGGAACGCCGTATAGAACGCTTCCCATTTCTCGCAGAAAAGCGTATAATCGCCTTCCGCAAGCGCGCGAAGTCCTTCCTTATCTCCCTTTTCGTAAAGCGCACGGGTGCGGATACCCAAGTCAAATTTCTCCGTCAAGATATCGCAAAGCGCCGCCTGCGTCTTAAAGAGATAACCGAACTCGGGATATTTTTCAGCACTTGCGTAAAGGAGCTTCGCATAGTCCGCAAACACCTTAGGATCAACGGGCTTATCGTGATTCTTATCCACAATGCCAAGGAAGGGATCGTTATAAAGACGGTTTTTGGAATAGTTCGAGGAGCCTGTGCCGTATTCCTCGCCGTAAATGTAATTGGGAAGGTCAAGCGCGATCATATCGTCATACGAAACGCCCGTGATCTCGAGGAATTTCGCTTTCATTTCGTCCTCATCCATACCTTCTGCCATTGCCGCCGCGTGCATAAGCGCCGGCAAAACAGCAAAGATGGGGGTTTCGCCGCCGTCATCGCCCCACATCGTGAGAATCGCATTCTTCACGCCGTTGCGGATACAAGCAGGGATCGCAACCTCATTTCGGCGGATACTATAGCGGTTATGCGGTGTGAAGCCACCCCAGCACCATGCGCCGCCCGCAAACCATACGCGATTCGGAGAAAGCTCATTCGAAAGCGACATCATCGCATCATAAACCGTAGCGTCGGTATTGTAATAATCCCAATAAACGCCCGAAAGATCAGCGGGAACCTTATCGCAGACCTCCTTGGAGATATGATACGTACCGATCTTATCCTTGGGAACGTAATAATCGCCGTCAAGGTCAAGACGGAAGAACATATCGTTCCACATTAAGGGCTCATAGCCATACTTGCGCGCAATTTCACAAACGCGGTTCAAATGCGCGAGCAAGATCTCGTGGCGGTTATGATATCCGTTGCGATCGAGATATTTTCCAAGACCGACCATATGTGCTTCGTCCATACCGATATGGATCTTACGGGAGCGGAGCGATCTCGAGAGGGCATCAAACATCGCATCGATGAGTGCATAGGTACGTTCATCGCCCGCAAGCAAGATATCGTTGCAATCGCAGATCTTTCTGAAACGATCCCAGCGCATCAGCGCATTGACATGCGCCAAAGTCTGGATACAAGGAATCATTTCCACGCCGAGGGATGCCGCGTAATCGTCGATCTCACGAAGCTCATCCATCGTATATTTGCCGCGCTTATAACCGAAAAAGGGTTCGCTCGGAATCTCATAGGTATCTTCCGTATAAAGCATCGCGCAGTTATAACCCATTTTCGAAATCATCTCGATAAAGCGTTTGAGGGCGGTCAAATTCGGGATGGCATTACGGGAACAGTCGATCATAACGCCGAATTTTTCAAAATGTTTCATAGTTCATCTCCTGCTTGATTATTATGATAATTTCAGCATAACACGAAAAAGCACGATTTGTCAAGATAAATTTCATCTCATATGCAAAAAGCACCGCATCGGTCAACCGATGCGGTGCTTTCAATTATGTCATAAACGATAATTCATTCGTCTCTCGCCGTTCCACCTCATTTCGATACCACGAAAGCGACGGCAGGCGAGCATACGGAGACGGCGACGCGCCGCTTAATAGTTTTCTTTTCTGACTTCGAAATAGCTCTGAGGATGGTTGCAAACGGGGCAAACGTGAGGTGCATTCTCGCCCTTCACCATATGACCGCAGTTGCGGCATTCCCAAACGACCTCTTCATCCTTTGCAAAAACGGAAACGGTCTCCACGTTTTTAAGGAGTGCACGATAGCGTTCCTCGTGGGATTTTTCGATAGCAGCAACACCGCGGAACTGTTCTGCGAGAGAATGGAAGCCTTCTTCGTCTGCTTCGTCAGCCATACGCGCATACATATCGACCCATTCGTCATGCTCGCCCTCTGCTGCATGAAGAAGGTTTTCTGCGGTATCGCCAAGCTCGCCGAGAGCCTTGAACCAAAGCTTTGCGTGTTCCTTTTCGTTTTCTGCTGTTTTGAGGAAAAGCTCAGCGATCTGCTCGTAGCCGGCTTTTTTTGCCGCAGACGCGAAATATGTATACTTATTTCTTGCCTGCGATTCGCCTGCAAATGCTTCCCAGAGATTTTTCTCTGTCTTTGTGCCTGCGTAAATGTTTTTCTTGTTTTCCATGATATGCCTCCTACTTATATTTATTATTTCAAAAGTGCCAAAATTTGTTCTTTCGGATATGCGCCGCGAAGCTGACCCGTCATTCTGCCGTTTTTCATGGCAACGAGCGTCGGGATCGCTTCAATGCGGAATGCTTCCGCAAGCTCGGGTTCTTCGTCAACGTTGACCTTGCCGACGAGATATTCGGGATGCTCCTCGGCGATCGCCTCGATGGTCGGCGCGATCATCTGACAAGGACCGCACCATGTTGCCCAGAAATCGAGCAAAACGGGCTTTTCGCTTTTGAGAACGAGCGCTTCAAAATTTTCTTTGGTGATCTGAACGTAAGCTCCCATCGTGTTTCTTCCTTTCATTCTTTAGATTTATAATACAAAAGGCAATGACAATAGCCTTCGAAATTCGGGTCTGCAATTTGGTCGCGGAATTCCTTGCACATACATTTGTTGTCCTCGGTCTTCTGCAAACGGCAGGGACAGTAGCCGTCCTTCTTTTTGAGTCCCTCTTTGATCTTCGCCACGATCTCGGCGTTTTCATTCAAACGAACTGCCATAGATTTACCTCCTTTGGATAAAAAGCATCATTTGTTTTCGGTTTCACCGTCAAAAACAGGAGCTTTTGCGGTCGGGGGTGTGCGGAAATAGATGGTCGCCGCTCCCAGAATGAGATTGGCAAGCCAAGAATTGATACATTCGGAACGAACGCGCCAACGCCAGTTTCTGCCGAGCGTGGAGGGCTCGTTGACTCTTGCGCGGTTGTCAAGTCCGAGAAAATCCTGCATCTGCAAGATGACGGTATTTGCAGGCGTTGCGAGCGCACCCTTCATGATCTCCCAGTTTTTTCCCTCATCCTTGTGGAGACGGAAATATCTCTCGACGTTTTTCACGGTCTTTTCGTCTGCCGAGCCGAGCCAACCGAGGATCGTTTCGTTGTCGTGTGTACCCGTATAGGCTACGCAGTTTTTCGGGAAATTATGCGGCAAATATTCGCTGTCGGTCATTTTTGCGCCGAACGCAAACTGAATGACCTTCATGCCGGGATATCCCGTTTCGCGGAGAAGCTCGTATACGCCCTCCGTGAGAAAGCCGAGGTCCTCTGCGATGATATCGAGCTTGCCGAGCTTTTCATGGATGGTTTTGAAGAAATCGATACCGGGGCCCTTTTCCCAAGCGCCTTTACGGGCGTTCTTTCTGCCGTAGGGAATCGTAAAATACGCTTCAAAGCCACGGAACTGGTCAAAACGGATGACGTCATAAAGCTTTGAAGCGGCTTTCAGACGTTTGCACCACCAAGCGTAGCCGTCTTCTTTCATCTTATCCCAACGGTAAAGGGGATTGCCCCAAAGCTGACCGTCTGCCGTGAACGCGTCGGGCGGACAGCCTGCGACCTTGATAGGTCTTCTGTTTTCGTCAAGCTGGAACTGCTCGGGAGATGCCCAAACGTCCGCGCTGTCGGGGGAAACGTAGATCGGAACGTCTCCGATGATCGAGATTCCCTTTTTGTTGGCGTAAGCTTTCAAAGCGTTCCACTGCTGATAGAAGAAATATTGAAGCATCTTCCAATACAGAACCTCATCTGCAAGACGCTCCTCTGCTTTTTTCAGCGCCGCGCGCTTGTGGAGCTTCAGATCGTCTTCCCATTTATCGAAGGAAGCGCCGCCGTTTTCATCCTTGAGCGCCATAAAGAGCGCGTAATCGGTAAGCCATGCGGATTGCTTTTTACAAAATGCTTCAAAATCCTCAGGGATTCTTTCCTTGAATCGTGCAAGCGCTTTTTTGAAAAGCGGGAATCTGCCGTTATAGAGCTTGCCGTAATCGATCTCATCGGGATTTTTACCGAAATCGATGGCATCACATTCTTCTTTTCTCAGATATCCGCTTTGACAAAGCAATTCAAGATCGATGAAATACGGATTTCCTGCAAAGGTGGAGTATGCTTGATACGGAGAGTCGCCGTATCCCGTCGGACCAAGAGGCAAAATCTGCCAATAGCTTTGTCCTGCCTCCTCCAGAAAATCAACAAAATCAAATGCGGCTTTTCCGAGAGAGCCGATGCCGTACGGCGACGGCAAGGAAAAAACGGACATCAGAATACCGCATCTGCGTCTTTCGAGCAATGGAGTTTTTTTCATGTATGTAACCAACTTTCCTTGGGTGTATATTTATTTTTTGGGATATTCGTTTTTATAGTGATGCTTTTCAAAGAAGCTGTCCACGTCGACAACGGTATCGGTGTGTCTTGCTTCCTCTGCCGCAAAGCCGATCAGATGATTTGCCACAGAGGTCTGAATATCCGCAATGGAAGAGCCCGTATAGGTTCCGGCAAGATATTCATAAAAATCGCATACGATGCCTGTATCTCCGCCGCCGTGTCCGCCGACGATGGATTCCTCCGTTGTTTCCTGAACGGGGATCTCCTGCGATCTGCGGGTATCGAAATCATACATATGAATGGTTGTATCGGACATATTGGCGTAGATCTCCGCCTTGGTACCGAAGATACGGATATATCTGCCGCCCTTATTGAAGGCGTTCATGGAAAAGCTTGCCGTAGCGCCGCCCTCAAACTGCATATTGACGACCTGGTGATCGACAACGTCGTTGTTGGCGCGGAATACGCAAAGACCGTAGTCCGTCGTTTTCAAAGCCTCCATCACCTCTTCGTCGGTGGGCGGGTTGTGCTTGGCGATACCGCGTGTTGCCGCGCTGCGGAACCACTGATTGTTCTTATCGTGATAATATACGTTCAGTGCGTTGTATGTGCAGGAATCCGCCACGGGACAGGTTCCGTCCGCACAGCGTACGGGTGCACCCTCGGGTGCGTTCGCTTCTGTAAAATACGTCAATTCTCCAAAGGAAGATACCTTTTTGCAGGGCTTATCGATGAGCCACTGAATGATATCAAGGTCATGACAGCTTTTCGCAAGAAGCATCGGTGTCGTTTCCTTTTCGCTATGCCAATTTCCTCGGATATAGCTGTGCGTCTGGTGCAGATCGCCGACTGCTTCCACGTGAAGGATCGACATGATCTCACCGATCTTTCCGCTTTCCACGATGGATTTCACCTTTTTGAAGAACGGCGTATAGCGAAGAACGTGGCAAACGAGAACGGAAACGCCTCTTTCTCTTGCGAAATTCGCAATATCGGTACATTCCTTTTCGGTCTGTGCCACAGGCTTTTCCAAAAGCAGATGATAACCAAGCTCGATCGCCTTCATCGCAGGTGCATAGTGCATATCGTCCATTGTGGCAATGACGGCAATATCCGCCATTTTCGGTCTTGCAAGGATATCCTCCCAAGAGACAAAAAGCGCTTCGTCGGGGAGATTCAAATTTTTCTTGAAATCGTTTCTGCGGTGTTCATCGGGCTCGGCAACGCCGACGATCTTAAATTTTTCGGGCATTCCGCGCATCGGCTTGGCATATGCCCAGCCACGCGCGCCGCCGCCGATAATAATAACGGAAAACTGTTTCATGAAAGGTTTCTCCTTTGATATCTTTTTTCTTTCATTATACCGCATATTTTCGGGATTTGTCAACATCGAATCTGTTTACAAAAGGCGAAAATTTCGGATGCGATGGAAAGTGGAATAATTGCTATCGTGAAAATTTGCGGCGCTGTTCATCGCGGTACGGCAAAGGAGGAAAATATCGTCGCCCTCGATGAAAAAATCGGGATATTGGAAGCCGACGTCCTTTGCGTCTGCCTTGTCGCGGAAGTCGATGAGATCCTTGACAAGCTCCCAATCTTCACAATCCTTCGATCTCATGAGAGAAAGCAAACGGCGGTCGCTGACCTTACCGCCATCGGTGATGCGGCAGATGACGGTATAATAATATCCGCTCACGTCGTCCTTGCGGATCATAAATTTCGAGTGATTGCCGGGAAGCGCGATGGCGTGGTCATAAACGAGCGGCGCTTCGGGGTCTTGGGTGTTCACGCGATAAGCGAGGACTCTGCCGTAATTCGGTTTGGCTCTGCCCATATCGTAACGCATGATGTTATAAAGTCCGCCGTCGGGCAAAACGGCAAGCGTGCCCTCAATGTTGCCCGCGCTTGGACCGTCTGCCGTACCTTTCCACGTCGGGTCATAGGGTGTCGGCTCAGAGAAGAGCCAATTTTCCGCTTTCAAAGGGTCAGCACCGACGGGGAACGAGCCGACCATTGCCGCGTGCGTACCGAGCGCCCATGCGCCCCATTCCATCGTAAACCACATACGGCCGTCATATATCATCGGAGGCTGCGGATTTTTATGAACGCCAGCCTCATTACATTTGCAAGCGCCGCGCAAAAGCACTGTGGGAACGGTAAAGGTCTTGCCGCCGTCATCGGAACGCCCGATGAGCAGGTCGCCGTATTCCGTGGAGCAGGAGATCATATAAACGCTCTTTTCATAGATGAAAAGTCTGCCCCAAAAGCAGGGATACAGCTCGGAAACGTAATGCCACGTTTTGCCGTCATCGTCGGAGCGGAAGATGAGCTCCAAATTTTGCGGCGCATTTCCCTTGAAAACGTCCATGCCTGCCAGCAAAAATCCGTCGGGATGGCGCACGATGGTAGGAGAACAGAGATAATGTCCCGAAAAGGCGTAGGCATCGTCGTTTGGATGCAGATAGTTGACAACGGCATCACCGACGGCATCGCCCGTTCTCGCAAGACGAGTACGGCTGTATGCTTCGCCTGCGCGAACGGTGATGGCGTAATCCGTATCTTCTTCCAAGCCTATGATATCACATTCGTTTTGGTATACGGTCAGCGTATTTTTTTCATCCACGCCAACCTTTTGATAGGTTACGGTATACGCTGCCTCGCCTATATCGAGCCATTCAACGTGAACGGCATTTTTCGAGGGTGCAAGACGGCAGATATAAAGACCGCCGAAATCGCGGAGCGGAGGATGATAAGGATGGAAGGTCCAAGAAGTAACGGGTTTCATGGGTGATCCTTTCTTTTTTATATTTTTTCGATTCTTGTTGCGATATTAACTTTTTTCTTGTTACAAGAAAAAAGTGGAGTACCCTATGGAAAGAAAAGGCTTCCCAAGAAGCCTTTTCAAAAAGATCAATACTCAAACCCTGCAAAGAACGCATCCGCATCCTGCGCAAGCATCTGTTTTGCCGCTTCGTGCATTGCGGCAACGGAAATTTCTTTGGTTACGATATAATACACGTCTCCGACTTTATCAACGGACGCATAAAAATCAAACGGCATATCCGCAGTGGTACGAATAAAATACGTGCGGCTACACGCATGATTGTCAACGGGCAAAGCCTCGGATGAGTAAGAAAGCACCGTATCTCCCTCAGCAATGTCGATCATATCCTGCGCAAGTGCAAGCCCCGTCGGGTATTTGCCCGCGCCTTGTCCATAGAAGGAAAGTCTGCCCACGATATCCCCGAAAAGAGAGATCAGGTTATTATTTTTATTCACGTTCGCTTCGAGAGAGTCCTTCGGAATGATGGTCGGTTCCACGAATACGGAAACGCTGTTTGCATTTTTTGTGCCATAACCGAGATAACGAATGGTCTTGCCGAATTTGGCATCGATATATTCCAGATCCGTCTTTTTGAAATTGCGAAGACTGAACATTTGAATGTCTTCCTCAGCAACCATGGTATGAAATGCAAGATTTGCGGAAAGCGCCGTTTTTCTTGCTACGTCATTGCCGTCGATATCCGCAGAAGGATCCGCTTCTGCATAACCAAGCTTTTGAGCTTCCGCGAGCGCATCGGCAAATCTGCGGTTATCGCGGATCATCGCATCGAGGATGAAATTTGTCGTACCGTTCATGATGCCCATGATCTTTGTGATCTGATCGCAACGGACAGCGCGCTTGAGATTATAAAGCCACGGAATACCGCCGCCTGCGCTGGATGTGAAGCGAAGCGTAACGCCGTTTGCCGCCGCAAGCTCATGAAGCTCCTTATAATAATGACAAATCAGATGCTTATTGGAGCTGACCACGTGCTTCCCTGCCGCAAGCGCTTTGGAAACGAACGCATACGAAGCAGAAAGTCCGCCGATGGCTTCCGCCACGATCTCAATCTCATCATCGTTCAAAATATCATCAAAATTGGTCGTGAGAACATCGCCAAGCTCTGCGTGGGGACGGATATCAAGAACACGTTTGACGTGATAACCTGCTTTTTTTAATACTTCATATGCCCCGGAGCCAACAACACCGAAGCCCAAAATTGCCATTTTCATAAAAATATATACCTCTCTTTTGTTGCTTTTGCCAAAAAGTTTGTCTTTCGTGAAAAAACACTTGCTTTTCTGTGAAAAACAGTGTATCATATTAAAGAAAAAAAATCAAGAGGTATTTTGAAAAATGCAATATTTCAGCACAAGAAACAAAAACATCACAAAAAAACCGTCCGAAGCCATCTTGCAAGGCATTGCCGATGACGGCGGATTATATATGCCCGAAAGCTTTGAGGGTGCAAAATTTCCGATGGAAGCCCTCACGAAGATGACCCCCAAGGAAATTTCCGAAGCCGTTTTGTCTCTCCTTTTCGGACATGACGATATGTTCCGCGAGGAAGGCTCTCTCAAAAAAGCCGTTGCACTTGCGTATGACGGCAAATTCGACGGCGAGGATTACGCGCCCCTTTCCAAGGTAGGAAACGCGCACGTCATGGAGCTTTATCATGGACCGACCTGCGCGTTCAAGGACGTTGCGCTCCAGCTTCTCCCAAGACTCCTTGCAGAAGCGAAAAAAGTGAACAAGGTCAAAGAAAAGATCGTCATCCTCACCGCGACGAGCGGTGATACGGGAAGCGCGGCACTCAGCGGATTTTCCGACGTGGAAGGTGTCGGCATCGTCGTATTCTATCCGAAAAACGGTATTTCTGCCGTCCAGGAACGTCAAATGACCTCCTGCAAGGGCAAAAACACCTGCGTATGTGCCATCGAAGGCAATTTTGACGATGCACAAAGCGGCGTGAAGGCGATCTTCAATACGATGGAAGTACCCGAAAACGTTCTCCTTTCGAGCGCAAACTCCATCAATATCGGCAGACTTGCCCCCCAAGTCGCGTATTATTTCAAGGCATACGGCGATCTTCTGAAAAATGGTGAGATCGCGTTTGGCGATAAGGTGAATTTCGTCGTTCCCACAGGCAATTTCGGCGATATCCTCGCAGGATATTTCGCAATGCAGATGGGGCTTCCCGTCGGAAAGCTCGTTTGTGCCTCCAATAAAAACAGCGTTCTGTACGATTTCTTCGTTACAGGCTGTTACGATAAGAACCGCGATTTCCACGTTACGAAATCCCCCTCGATGGATATTCTCATCTCCAGCAATCTGGAAAGATTGCTTGCGCTCGTCTGCGGCACGGAGGCTTGCGCGAAATATATGAAGGAGCTGAAGGAAACGGGCAAATACACGCTGACAGCAGAGGAGCTCGCGGCTGTCCGCAAGGTCTTTGACGCAGGCTATACCGATGATAAAGCGACCTTTGAGACCATCAAAAAGGTCTATGACGAGCATGGTTATCTCATGGATACCCATACCGCCGTTGCGTGGAGCGTATACGAAAAAACGCTTGCAAACGACGAAAACAAGACTGTCGTGCTTTCCACCGCATCCGCGTATAAATTCGCGTCCAGCGTCATGAATGCGCTTGGCGCATCGTACGACGATGATTTTGACGCGCTCGATAAGCTCTATGCGCTCACGGGTGCGAAGATCCCCACCGCCCTTGACGGCATCCGCGAAAAGGAGATCGTGCATAAAAATACCGTTCAAAAGGACGATATGCCTGCCTTTGTTTTGAACTATATCGGAAAGGAATGAGACTATGCAAGCCGTAACCGTTCGTGTGCCTGCGACATCTGCCAACCTCGGCTCTGCGTTTGACACCGCAGGCATCGCCTTTGACCTTTATAATATTTTTTCCTTTGAAAAAGCCGAAGCCCTCTCCTTTGAGGGCTTTGACCCAAAATTTTGCAACGAAGATAACCTCGCTTATATCGCATACAAAGCCGTATGCGAAAAGATCGGCGCTCCCTGCGGCGTGAAGATCACGCAAAACGCGATCGAGGTTCCTGTTTCGCGCGGACTCGGGTCTTCTGCAACGCTGATCGTTGCGGGGGCTGTCGCAGCGAATCTGCTTCACGATAAACCGCTTTCGGATATGGATATCCTCGCCGTTTGTACGGAGATCGAGGGGCATCCCGATAACGTCGCCCCCGCGCTTTTCGGCGGACTTTGTGTGTCTCTCACGGACGACGGCGTGCCGTTTTCCGCTTGTTATACCGTTTCCGAGGATATTTGCTTCACGGCGATCTATCCGAATTTTGAGGTCGCCACGCGAGACGCGCGCGCAGTTTTGCCGAAGGAGATCGACCGCCATGACGCCATATATAATCTTTCCCGTGCGGCACTCTTGCCCTATGCGTTTGAAAAGGGCGATTTTGCACTGCTCCGCGCCGTAACGCGAGATAAGCTCCACGAGCCTTACCGCAAACCGCTTTTCCGAAACATTGCGGAGATCGAAGCCGCCGCATACGAATGCGGCGCGGTATCGTTTATCATCAGCGGCGCAGGCTCGACCTGTCTTTGTATTTCAAAAGAACCCATTGCCGAAAAACTGAACGAAACGATCGCACCGCTTGCAAACGAATGGAAAGCATATGCGCTCTGCGTTGACAGAAACGGTGCTGTGATTGAGGAAGATGCGCATGAAAAAGCGTAAATATTTGCTTGTGGATGCCTCCGTCCTGCCCGATTACTTTGAAAAAGTCCTTGAGGCAAAGGCTCTGCTTTCCAGCGGAAAAGAAACCAATGTCAGTGAAGTCGTCAAGAACGTCGGCATTTCGCGCAGTACGTTTTATAAATACAAGGATTGCGTTTTCGCACTTGAAGGCGGCATGGAGCATCGAAAAGCCGTAATCTCCTGTATGCTTTCGCATAAAGCAGGTCTTCTCGGCGAGGTCTTGCGTCTGCTTTCGGAGCATGGCGCCAATATTTTGACGATCTCTCAGAATATGCCCATTCATGATATCGCACACGTTACGTTTTCCATCGAGCTTTCTCCCGTTCATCCCGATGCAGAGGATTTCATCCCCCTGCTGAGTGCCATCGACGGCGTTTCGGGTGCAAAGCTGATCTCCATCGAATAACGACGGCGATCTTCAAACATGATGACCGCAAAGCTTTTCCTCAAAGCTTTGCGGTTTTTTGTATAACATTTCTTTTCCTTTGTAAAATGCGGAGAGGTTTTTGCAAATCATTGACAAAAGGATAAGCCTGTGCTATAATCTTCATAACTGAATACGATGCAAAACGGTTTTATGCCGAAAGGCATGAAAGCAAGGAGGAAAGTTCGGTGAAAATCCGACGCAACAGCCATTGCCGTCATGTAACCCACAGAGGTTCTGAGTCGGAATGCTCCCCGTTTTGCGAGGCTTGTGGAAACACACATTTTTGGGCAAATTTGAAAAATGCGGCTTTATCTTCCAACATAACAAGGGATAATTGCGCTTTTTTGATGAGCTTTCATCAAAAAGGCGTTTTTCTTTTGAAAAGAAGAGCAAGCGGGCTTCGGAAATATCCGCGCCATGCGCGATATTTATAAAAATTTTATATCATCAAAAGGAGGCTTTTTCTATGAAAAAAGTTCTTACCCTATGCCTTGCGGCGATCCTGCTCGCAAGCGTCTTTTCGCTTACTGTGCTTGCACGCGATGAGGAGATACCGCACGCTTACGTTACCATCGTCGATGAAAACGGCGAGATCGTAGTTGCGATGCGAGAGGTACCCTGCGCGGGTAACAACGTTACCATTGACGACGTACTCAAAAAGGCGCACGACGAGTATTATGATGGCGGCTCTGCGGCAGGCTATGCTTCTGCAGAATCGACATACGGTCTTTCTCTCATGAAGCTTTGGGGAAACGAAAGCGGTAGTTATGGCTATTATGTCAATAACGCTTCCCCTATGAGCCTTGCCGACGAGGTAAAGCCGGGCGACCATATCTATGCGTTCGTCTATACCGATACCGTAGCATGGACGGATACCTATTGCTTCTTTAGCGAAACCCGCATGAGCGCGGAAAAGGGCGATATCGCAACGCTCACACTTTACATGATGGGCTTTGACGAAAACTGGAACCCCATAACGCTTCCCGTTGCGGACGCGGCCATCACCATTGACGGCGAAAAGACCGACCTTGTAACCGACGAAAACGGTCAAGTCGCCATCACCTATGACAAGGCAGGCGAGCTTGTTATCAGCGCGACACATGATGAACTAAACCTCACACCGCCTGTTCTCGTTGCAAACGTTGAGGGCGGCGTAAGTGTGATATTTATCGTGTTCATTGTAGCAGTGATTGCCGTACTTGCCGTCGCGGTTGTCTTTGTTTTGAAGAAGAAACGCTGACAGATTTTGATTACAGGGGTGATTGGGAATCACCACTACTACCTTTTTCAACTAAAACTTAAAAAAAGATACCCCAAGCCTCTCACGCTGGGAGAGGTGGCGCGCGAAGCGCGACGGAGAGGGCTTTTTCGCTATGCGTTTTTGCCCTCTCCGTCAGCTTTTAGTTGAAACAAAGTACTACAAAAATAATAAAAAGGATTTTGATGATATGAAAAAAATACTTTCTTTTCTTTTATTGACCCTTATGACCGTGATGCTTTTCTCCGCAAGCGTGCTTGCAGACGAAGAAAAGCTCGAAATGGACGTTTACGTTACGATCTCCGATGAAAACGGCAAGATCGTCCTTGCCAAAGAACCCGTTCACGTAACCGATGCCGACGGCGATGGCGTTTTGACCGTACACGATGCCTTGTATATGGCACACGAAGCCTATTGCAAGGACGGTTATGCGACCGATGATCCTTACGGCGATCTCATGATCACCAAACTTTGGGGCGTAGAAAACGGTGCATATGGCTGCTTCAATAATGGCGGTAAGGTCTGGCGTCTGACCGAATATTTGGCGGACGACGATCATATCCAAGCCTTTATCTATACCGACCCCGAGCATATGACCGATATGTTCAGCTACTTCAGCAAGGAGGATCTGACCTTTGCGGATGGCAAAGAAACGCTGACACTGTACGCATATGTCATCACAGAGGACAATAACCTCCTTTCCAAGCCCGTACAAGGTGCTGTCATCACCGTAAACGGTGAAAAAACGGGCATCAAGACCGACAAAGAGGGCAAATTCACGATTTCCGCCGACGACCTTGCTTGGGGCGAGAAAAACGTCATTTCCGCATATTCCGCAAAGCAGAATATCGTCCCGCCGATCATTTCTCTTGGTACCGCGACCATTGCCCTTAAAAAGCCTGCCCCGAGCTCGATGCTGATCCTCGTCATCGTCGTTTTGATCTTGGCGGTGGGCGTATTTGCCGTTCGTCTGTTTTGGAAGAAATCTCGCAAATGAAAAAACAAAATTGGATACGATTTTTAAGCGTACTTCTCGCGGTTTTTCTGCTCGGGAGTGCGCTTCCCGTTTGCGCCGCGAGCGTATCCGCCGATGATATCGCAAACGATATTTTGAATCTTGAAATGCAAAAGGCAGGCGTCTCCGATGCACAAGAATGGGTGAATGCTCTCGCCAAAACCGTGGGAGACGGCAGAGAATGGTTCGTTTTTGCGCTTGCCGCCACAGGGGAAACACTGGATTTTTCCGCATATGCCGAAGCACTTCACACATATCTTGCCCAAAAGAACGTAACAAACGCCGTTACCCGTCAAAAGTATGCAATGGTCTTGCTTGCGTGCGGATACACCTCTGATTTCGTGGAGCAAACGCGAAACGATTCTCTCGGCAAGTTGGGACTGATGAGCTATATTTTCGGGCTTCATTTAGCCAACAACGGACAAGTCCCCGACGGCGTATCCGTCGATGAGATCTTGGATTCTCTGCTTTCGCTTCGCCGCGCAGACGGCGGCTTTTCCGTAACGGGAACGACGTCTGCCGTGGATGATACCGCGATGGTATTGCAAGCGATGGCACCCTATTACGGCATCCGTGAGGACGTAACGACAGCCATCGAGGAAGCGCTCACGCTTCTTTCCGAAAAGCAAACGGAAAACGGCGGTTTTCTGTCTTACGGCACAGAAAATCCCGAAAGCATCGCGCAGGTCATGATGGCGCTTTGTGCGCTTTCGATCGACCCTCTCACAGATGCACGTTTCATCAAAAACGAAAACACCATGATGGATGCGATGCTCCGCTTCCGCGTGGACGGCGGATTTTCCCACATCCTTGGGGAAAACGCCAACACAAACGCCACGATGCAGGTCTTTTTCGCCATGAAAACGCTGAAAAAGGGTGCCTCTCCCTATCTTCTTCCGACGAACGAGTCGTTGACATACCTTGAAGCCGCGCCGAGCGCAGAAACACCCGACACGCCCGTTTCCTATAAGCTCCCCGTGATTCTCGGCATTTTGGCGGCGGCACTGATCGCTTGTATCGTGCTTTTGCTCCTCAAAAAGAAAAACGTCAAAAGCTTCCTTGCGGTCGGCGTGATCGCGGTTTTGGCAGTTCTTCTCGTGCTACTTACAAATTTCCAAAGTGCAGATGCGTATTATGGGGATACCGAAACGAAGCAGAACGTCATCGGCGAGGTTATGCTTTCGATTCGTTGTGATGTACTTGTCGGCATGACCGATTCCGAGTACGTTCCGAAGGATGGCGTGATTTTGGAAACGATGACCCTTGAGATCGAAAAGGGTGATACCGTTTACAATATCTTGACGGAAGCCACACGAAAAAATCGCATCCATATGGAAACGAGCGGAACGGGAGAGCTTGCGTATATCGAAGGGATCGCGTATCTATATGAACTGCAATTCGGAGATCTTTCCGGTTGGGTGTATTCCGTGAATGGAGAATCTGCTTCCGTAGGCTGCGGAAGCTATGAGCTTTCCGATGGAGATGAGATCCTTTGGGAATACACGCTGGAGCTTCGCTGATATCATCCAACTTTTTTCCTTTGAAAGATATTGCACTATACATATTGAAAACGAAAATCCCTTATCGGGTCAAGGGACTTGTCCCTTGCGATTCTTTTGGTTCTTTTCTGTTCGAACAGAAAAGAATCAAGAAAGGAGAACGCCATATGAAATCCATAGAAAATCATAATCCCATCCTTACCTTTTCGTATATTCTCGCCGTAACGCTCCCTGCCATGTTCAGCATGAATCCCGTCATGCTGATGCTGTCGCTTGCAGGTGCGCTTGCGCTTTTCTTCGTGAAAAACGGCATCAAAAATGCGCGTTCTCATCTGCTTTTTTTCGCACTTTTTCTGGTCATTGCCTTTGCAAACCCACTCTTTCAGCATAACGGCGTAACGGTACTTTTCGTGCTGAACGGCAACCCTATCACATGGGAAGCGATTTTTTACGGCATCATGGCAGGACTTATGACCGTTTCCGTTTTGTATTGGTTTCGCTTGCTTTCACAGATGATGACGAGCGATAAATATCTCTATATCTTCGGCAGATTTTCTGCCAAGCTTGCCCTGCTGCTTTCGATGGCGCTTCGCTACGTCCCCCTTTTCGGCAAGCGCATGAAAGCGATCCGCATGAGCCAAAAAGCCATCGGTCTTTATCGGGACGGCACGCTTATCGATAAGATTCGCGGCGAAGTCCGTATATTTTCCATCATGGTAACGTGGGCGCTGGAAAACGGTATCCATACCGCCGACAGCATGGAAGCGCGAGGTTACGGCATCGGCAAGCGTACAAGCTTTGCCATCTTCCGTTTTCATCTTTCGGATGGTATCCTGCTTTCGATGATACTTATGCTTCTCGGCATGACGCTTGCAGGGCTTGCGACGGGCGCGGTGGATTTTGTATTTTATCCTGCCATCATCCCGCATGAAGCTTCGGTTTTCGCCGTTGTGATCTATACGGCGTATGGCATATTGGCATTACTGCCTACGATTTTAGAAATGGAGGAACGCATCAAATGGCACTGCTTACGGTCAAAAATTTGAGCTTTACCTATGCCGCAGAGCATGAGAAAGCCCTGCATACGATCTCGTTTGACGTGGAAAACGGAGAATTTATCGTTCTTTGCGGTGCCACGGGAAGCGGAAAATCCACGCTTCTTCGCCTGCTCAAGCGTGAACTTGCCCCAATGGGCGAAAAAACGGGAGAGCTCTTCTTTGACGGCAAACCGCTTGACAGCCTTTCGGCAAAGGATTCGGCTTCTCTCATCGGTTACGTCATGCAGCAGCCCGAGGAACAGATCGCAACCGATAAGGTATGGCATGAGCTGGCGTTCGGGTTGGAAAATCAAAATCTGCCGCAGGGCGTGATTCGCCGCCGCGTCGCAGAAATGGCAAGCTATTTTGGAATTGAAGATTGGTTTCTTTCCGATGTTTCCGCTCTTTCGGGCGGACAAAAACAGCTTTTGAATCTCGCATCCGTCATGGTCATGCAACCGAAGCTGTTGCTTCTCGATGAACCGACCGCACAGCTCGACCCCATCACAGCGTCGGATTTTATCGCAACGCTGAAAAAGCTCAACCGCGAGCTGGGACTTACGATCATCCTCATCGAGCATCGCCTGGAGGAGGTCGTCCCTCTCTGCGACCGCTTGATGGTGATGGAAAACGGCACACTTCTTGCGATGGATGCACCGAGAAAAGCCGTTGCCATGCTCAGAGAACACCCTGCGCTGTTGGAAGGGATGCCCGTCTCGGTACGTCTTTTTCATGCACTCGGAGGCGAGGGGGATGTTCCTCTGGATATCCGTGAAGGACGTTCTTTTGTTGAGAAACACTACAAAAACGAGATTCGTGCGCTCCCCGAAAAGGACTATGAACATTCCGAGAAAAAAGCACTCTCCTTCCGTCATGTTTATTTCCGTTACGAAAAAAACGGCGAGGATATTCTCACCGACCTCGATTTTGACGTATATGAAAACGAGATCTTCTGTATTTTGGGCGGTAACGGCTCGGGCAAAACGACGACGCTTTCTGCCGCCTCGGGGCTTTATACGCCATACAGCGGAGATATTCGTGTATTTGGCAAAAAGATCAAAGATTACAAAAACGGCACACTTTATAAGGAATGTCTTGCCCTGCTTCCGCAGGATGTGCAGACCGTCTTTCTGCGGAACACCGTCAAGGAAGAGCTGGACGATGCCAATGCGGATATTTCCGCACTTCCGTATGACCTTTCCCATCTTTTGCATCGTCATCCGTATGACATAAGCGGCGGCGAACGCCAGCTTGTCGCACTTGCCAAGGTACTCGCAGGAAAGCCAAAGCTTCTTTTGCTCGATGAACCGACGAAGGGGCTTGACGCATCCGCAAAAGCGCGTGTCATGGACATTCTGAAGGATCTGAAAGCCTCAGGCGTTACGATCGTTTCCGTAACGCACGACGTAGAATTTGCCGCAAGCCTTGCGGACAGAACAGCGCTTTTCTTCCGTGGGAGCATCATTTGTGCGGAAACACCGAGACGATTTTTTGCCGAAAACAATTTTTATACAACGGCGGCAAGCCGTATGACGCGCGGATATTATGAAGGCGCCGTCAAACAGGAGGACGTCCTCTTGCTTTGCCGACAGAATGGGAGCAAACGATGATCGTGATCAAAAATAAAACCGTTCGCACCGTTTTTCGCGTGCTGATCCCTGCCATTTTGATTCCGCTTTCGGTCGTACTTGGGATGTTCATCTTTGACGAAAAGGCACACGCTTTCGTTTCGGTGGCGGTAGCGATGCTTTCCGTCGTTTTGTTTCTTTGCGGATTCGACCGCAAAAAGACGGGAACAAGACGCCTCATCCTCATTTCCGTGATGATCGCACTTTCCGTCGTCGGCAGATTTTTCCCGCTGTTCAAGCCCGTAACGGCGTTTGCCGTGATTGCGGGAATGTATTTCGGTGCGGAGGCAGGCTTTCTCACAGGCTCCTTTTCCGCCCTCATCTCGAATTTTTATTTTGGACAAGGCCCTTGGACGCCGTTTCAGATGTTCGCGTGGGGATTGCTTGGCTTTTTGGCAGGAGTCATGAACCAACCGCTGAAAAAAAGCCGTGTGATGCTCTATGCGTATGCGTTTTTCTCGGGTATTTTGTATTCGCTCGTCATGGATATTTGGACAGTACTTTGGGAGCTTGGCGGATTTTCCGCAGAAGTCTATCTTGCGAAGATGCTGACCGCACTTCCGCATACGCTTCTCTATGCAGTATCGAACGTGATATTTCTGCTTCTCTTTGCGAAGCCGTTTGGAGAAAAACTCGAGCGTGTGAAATTAAAATACGGGGTATAGCACATTGTCCCATCGAAAAATATACTTTTCCGCCGTTAGATCCGAGCGATAGATCGCTCGCCCTACGGGTTTCGACTACGCCATGCCGTCATCCTAAGCGAAGCACGAAGTCGAAATTTTGCGCAAGCAAAATCGCGCAGCGGAATCTCGGCATGGCTTCGCTCAAGATGACGGCGGAGGAGATTTTTGCGAAGTTTTGAAAGGATTTTTATGAAAAAATATTGGAATTTATTTTTTACGATGCTGAAGATCGGACTTTTCACCTTTGGTGGCGGCTATGCGATGATCGCGCTTTTGGAAAACGAGTTCGTCAGCCAAAAGAAATGGCTGGAAAAAGAAGAATTTCTCGATATGGTCGCCATTGCGGAATCCACGCCGGGTCCCATCGCCATCAATGCCGCGACCTACATCGGCTATAAGACCGCAGGTGTCCTCGGCTCTCTCATGGCAACGCTCGGCGTTTGCATCCCGTCCTTCGTCATCATTTACATGATATCCCTCTTTTTTGATGCGTTTTTATCGCTGACCTACGTGGCGTACGCCTTCAAGGGGATTCAAGTCTGTGTGATCTATCTCATCCTCTCCGCAGGCATTAAAATGCTGAAGGGACTCGAAAAAAAGGCGTTCAATTTTGTGATCTTGGGTCTTGTCGTGAGCTGTATGATCTTGTTTTCCGTCTTCGCCGTTTCGTTTTCCACGATATTCTATATCCTCATTTGCGGTGCGCTCGGCGTCTTTCTTTATCTGCTTCGCAAGCTTTGCGGTAAGGAGGAAACGAAATGATCTATCTGAAATTATTTTTGACGTTTCTTGAGATCGGCGCGGTCTCCTTTGGCGGCGGCTATGGAATGATCTCTCTGATCCGCGAAAAGGTGTTGACAAACGGCTGGCTGACCGAGGAAGCACTCCTCAATATGATCGCGGTCTCCGAATCCACCCCCGGTCCCATCGCGGTCAATATGGCAACCTTTATCGGGTCTTCACAGGGCGGTATCTTAGGTTCGTTTTTAGCAACGCTCGGGGTCATTTTGCCGTCTTTTTTCATGATTTTGCTGATCTCGGCGCTCATTCGCAATTTCTTGAAATTCCGTGGTGTCAAGGCGTTCTTGGATGGTGTCCGCCCCTGTATCGTAGGCCTCATTTTGGCAACGGGAATCACGATGCTCATGAGCAATCTCATCGGTTTTTCCAAGATCTCCGATACACCGACGCCGGATCTTCGCGGACTTCTCATTTTTGCTCTTTTAACGGTCTTTGCGCTCGTTTGGAAGCACATCAAAAAGAATAAGCCCTCGCCGATCCTTCTCATTCTGTTATCCGCAGGACTCGGTATGCTCTTATACGCACTTTGAAAGAAAAATCCCTCAAGTCCTTCGCTCCCTTTCGATGGAGCGAAGGCTTTCCTTTTGCCGAAAAAATCAAACCGAATCTCTTAAAAAGTCCTTCTTTCCTATTGTAATTTGATTGTAATTGCGTTATAATAATTTATATATATGCTATTATAATGTCTATTCTCAATGAAAGGGATCATATATCATGAAACGCACCACCATCAAAGAGCTTTACGCTTCCCCCGAAGCGTTTGCAGACAAAGAGGTTACCGTTGCAGGTTGGGCAAGAACCGTTCGCGCAAGCAATGCGTTCGGCTTCATGGAACTCGCCGACGGTAGTACATTCCCCAGACTCCAGATCGTTTTCGAAGCAGATAAGCTCGAAAACTACACCGAAATCGCAAAACTCAACGTGGGTGCCGCTGTGATCGCACGCGGTATCTTCGTTCTTACTCCCGATGCCAAGCAGCCCTTTGAGCTCAAGGCAACCAGCATGGAGGTAGAAGGTGTTTCCACACCCGATTTCCCGCTCCAGAAAAAGAAAACTTCTCTTGAGTTTCTCAGAACCATCCCCCATCTCCGTGCAAGAACCAACACCTTCCAGGCGGTATTCCGCGTTCGTTCCGAAGCGGCTTATGCGATCCACAAATTCTTTAACGACGAAGGCTTCGTTTACGTCAACACCCCCCTTATCACCGTTTCTGACTGTGAGGGCGCAGGTGAAATGTTCCGCGTAACCGCACTCGATATGGACAACCTCCCCAAGACCGAAGATGGCAAGGTCGACTTCTCCGAAGACTTCTTCGGCAAGGCGGCAAACCTCACCGTTTCGGGTCAGCTCCAGGGCGAGACCTTTGCGCAGGCTTTCGCAAAGATCTATACCTTCGGTCCGACCTTCCGCGCAGAACGCTCCAACACACAGCGCCATGCCGCAGAATTCTGGATGATCGAGCCCGAGATCGCATTCGCTGACCTCAACGACTATATGGATCTTGCGGAAGCAATGACAAAATCCGTTGTGGCACACGTTCTCGAAACCTGTCCCTACGAGTTGGAATTCTTCAATAAATTTATCGATAACACCGTTCTTGAACGCTTGCATAATATAGTATCGAGCGACTTTGCGCGCGTCAGCTACACAGACGCCATCAAGATCCTCGAGGAAAGCGGCAAGGACTTCGAATACAAGCCCTATTGGGGTTGCGATATGCAGACAGAGCACGAACGCTACCTCTGCGAGCAGGTATTCAAAAAACCCGTATTCGTTACAGACTATCCCAAGGAGATCAAATCCTTCTATATGCGCCTGAACGATGACGGCAAGACCGTTGCGGCGGCAGACATGCTCGTTCCCGGTGTCGGCGAGCTCATCGGCGGTAGCCAGCGTGAAGAACGTCTCGATATGCTCGAAGCGGCATACAAGCGTTGCGGCCTCAACAAAGAAGATTACTGGTGGTATACCGAGCTTCGCAAATACGGTACCACACATCATGCCGGTTTTGGTCTCGGCTTTGAAAGACTTATCATGTATATCACAGGTGTTTCCAACATCCGCGACGTAGAAGCCTTCCCGAGAACAACAGGCAACGCAGATATTTAAGATTCGGAAAGGTATAGACACAAAGACCATGGCAAACACAGCAATTTCTCTGACCGAGCTTCAAGCACAGTATGAAGCGCTCCTCACACAAAATCTCAAACTTGATATGTCCAGAGGCAAGCCCTGCACCGAACAGCTCGGACTTTCCGATGAACTTCTTTTCGCCCTCAAAAGCAAGGACGACTGCAAGACCAAAGCGGGCTTTGATATCCGTAACTACGGTCTTCCCGGCGGTGTTCCCGAGCTCGCAGAGCTTTTTGCAGAGCTTCTCGGCGTTCCCGCAGACAACATCATCCTCGGCGGTAACTCCAGCCTTAATATGATGTACGATACCGTATGCCGCGCGATCCTCTTCGGCACATACGGCAACTGCCTGCCTTGGAAGGACCAGGGCAAGGTCAAATTCATCTGCCCCGTTCCGGGCTATGACAGACATTTTGCGATCTGTCAGCGTTGCGGTATCGAAATGATCACCGTCGGCATGACAGGCGAAGGTCCCGATATGGACGCTGTCGAAGAGCTCATCAAGGATCCCTCCGTCAAGGGTATGTGGTGCGTTCCGAAGTATTCGAACCCCACGGGTGAAACGTATAGCGAGGCGACCGTTCGCAGAATCGCAACAATGAAGCCCGCCGCGCCCGACTTCCGTGTTTTCTGGGATATGGCATACGCCATCCACGACCTTGATGAAACGCCCGACGATCTCCCGAACATTTTCGAAATGATCAAGGGCACGGAAAATAAGAACCTCGTTTATGCGTTCTTCTCCACCTCGAAGATCACCTACCCCGGCGCAGGCATCGCGCTTATGATCTCCAGCACGGAAAACATCAAGCACGCAAAGGCGGATATCGCATTCCAGACCATCTCCCCCGACAAGATCAATCAGCTCCGCCATATGAAGTACCTCAAAAATGCAGATAACGTTCGTGCGCTCATGAAAAAGCACGCAGAGATCCTCAAGCCGAAGTTTGATACCGTCGTCCGCATCTTTGAAGAAAAGCTTTCCGACATGGAAAACGTTCATTGGACGAAGCCTCACGGCGGTTATTTCGTTTCTCTTGACGTCGTTCCCGGCACGGCGAGCCGCGTGTGCGAGCTTTGCAAAAATGCCGGCGTCGTTCTCACGCCCGCAGGCTCCACGTTCCCCTATAAGAATGACCCCGAGGATAAGAACCTGCGCATCGCGCCCTCTTACCCCACCGTGGCAGAAATGGAAAAAGCAATGGAAGTTCTCTGCCTCTGTGTCAGAATCGCCGCTTTGGAAAAGGCTTAAAACAGGAAAAAGAAAAAAACATAAACATAAATGAAAGGACTTACGATCATGGAAAACAATCGCTATGAAAGCGCTTTCTCCGGCAGATATGCCAGCCCCGAAATGCAGTACCTTTTCTCCGCAGACAAAAAATTCTCCACATGGAGAAAGCTTTGGATCTCCCTTGCAAAAGCAGAAAAGGCAATGGGTCTTGATATCACCGACGCACAGATCGCAGAGCTTGAAGCTCATGTAGACGATATCGACTACAAGGCAGCAGGCGAATACGAAAAGAAGCTCCGCCACGACGTTATGGCGCATATCCACGCATGGGGCGATGTTTGCCCGAATGCGCGCCCCATCATTCACCTTGGCGCAACCTCCTGCTACGTTGGCGATAACACCGATATGATCATCGCAAAGGAAGCCCTCGCGCTCGTTCGTGAAAAGCTTCTCGCCGTTATCAAAAACCTCCGCGATTTCGCAGAAACCTATAAGGCGCTTCCCGCTCTTGCATATACACACCTTCAGCCCGCGCAGCTCACCACCGTCGGCAAGCGTGCGACCCTCTGGCTCTATGAACTCACCCTCGACCTCCACGACCTCGATTTCGTAGCGCAGTCTTTGGCGCTTCTCGGTCAGAAGGGTACCACCGGTACACAGGCAAGCTTCATGGAACTTTTTGAAGGCGACACCGCGAAGATCGACAAGCTCGAAGGCATGATCGCATCCGATTTCGGTTTTGATAAAGTCGTTCCCGTTTCCGGTCAGACCTACACCAGAAAGTTTGATAGCCGCGTTATGAACGTACTTTCCGGCATCGCACAGAGCGCATACAAATTTGCAAACGATATGCGTATCCTCCAGTCCTTCAAGGAAATGGAAGAACCCTTTGAAAAGAATCAGATCGGTTCCTCCGCAATGCCCTATAAGCGCAACCCGATGAGAAGCGAACGCATCTGCGCTCTCGCAAGATACGTCATCTCCGATTCCATCAACCCTGCCATCACGACCGCTACACAGTGGTTCGAACGCACCCTTGACGACTCTGCAAACAAGAGAATCGCCATGAGTGAAGCATTCCTCGCTGTTGATGCGATCCTCAATATTTATATCAACGTAACCTCCGGTCTCGTTGTATATCCCAAGGTCGTAGAAGCAAGAATCATGCGTGAACTTCCCTTCATCGCAAGTGAAAACATCATGATGGACCTTGTAAAGAAGGGCGGCGACCGTCAGGAGATCCACGAAAAGATTCGTGTTCACTCCATTGCGGCAGGCAAGAGAGTCAAAGAAGAAGGTCTTGACAACGATATGATCGAACGTATCTGCAACGATCCGACGCTTGACATCACCATCGATGAGCTCAAAGCCATCTTGATCCCGTCCAAGTACATCGGCAGATGTGTAGAACAGGTTGAACGCTTCCTCAAAAATGAAGTTGACCCCGTTCTCGAAGGTGCTGACCACGAAGTCAAGGTTGAACTCAACGTATAATCGGCTCGTGCCATTTTAAGCAAATGCAAAAAAAGCCTCCCTTGTTTTGACAAGGGAGGCAAAATTGATATATTTTTCGCCGTATATGACGGCAGAATGGAGTTTTTCAATTTGAAAATCACCGTACTCGCAGGCGGTTTCAGCCCCGAACGCGACGTTTCGCTTCTTTCGGGCTCGCTCATCGCCAATTCCCTTTGCAAAAGCGGCCATCGTGTCGCGCTCGTTGACGTCTTTTACCCGTATGAAGGCGTACTCACAGATGATGCTTTCACGACGGACGGCAACTTTATGTATACCATTCCCAAAACACCGCCGGAGCTCGACGCGCTCCGAAAGGAAGTTCCGGGAACCGCGCTCGTTGGCGACAGAGTGCTTGAGCTTTGCGCCATTTCGGACGTTGTTTTCTTAGCGCTCCATGGCGGCATGGGGGAAGACGGACGCATCCAAGCGATCCTTTCCTCCATGGGTATCCCCTATACGGGAAGCGATTTTTCCTCGTGTCTTGTTGCGATGGATAAATATCTTTCCAAGCTTCTTTTCCGCGCACACGGCGTTCCCACCGCGGATTTCACACTCATAAAGAACGGCGAAATGCCTCGTGCCGTCTCCTATCCCTGCGTTGTCAAGCCCTGCTCCTGCGGTTCCTCCGTCGGCGTTTCCATTGTAAACAATGAAGAAGAGCTGAAAGCCGCGCTTGATTTCGCCAAGCGTTATGAAACCAAGATCCTCATTGAGGATATGATTTGCGGACGTGAATTCTCCGTCGGTATCTTAAACGGCAAAGCGCTCCCCGCCATCGAGATTCGTCCCAAGGACGGCTTTTATGATTATGAACGCAAATATCAGTCGGGGCTCACCGATGAGATCTGCCCTGCGGAGCTTTCGGAATCGGATGCCAAGCGTCTTGCCGAGACCGCGCTCAAAGCGCACAGAGCGCTGAATTTGGGCAGTTATAGCCGCATCGACTTCATTCGTGAAGAAAAAACGGGCAAATTCATGTGTCTGGAAGCCAATACGCTTCCCGGCATGACGCCCATGAGCCTTCTTCCGCAGGAAGCGGCAGCGGAAGGCATCGATTATGATGCCCTTTGTCTTGCGATCGCCATGTCCGCGATTCCATCAAAATAAACTTCTGCGCGTCATACTGAGCGCAGCGGAATGTATTTCGCAGAAGCCCATAAATCTCAAACATGAAAGGATGTTTTTCCAAAAATGAAGACCATTATTGGTATTGATGTCGGTGGAAGCACGACGAAGATCGTCGGCTTTCGTGATAACGAAATGATTGCGCCGCAATTTGTCAAAGCGACCGATCCCGTTACCTCTCTCTATGGTGCATTCGGTAAATTTACCGTGGAAAACGGCATCGAACTTTCAGATATAGACAAAATCAAATTGACAGGTGTAGGCTCCTCCTACGTAACCAAGCCGCTTTACGGTCTTGCCTGTGAACGCGCCGCAGAATTCGAATGTGTCGGACGCGGCGGCATTTATCTTTCGGGTCTTGACGAGGCGATCGTTGTCAGCATGGGCACGGGCACATCCATCATTCATGCCTCCAAGGACGGCAACGTGCATTATTTCGGCGGCACAGGTGTCGGCGGCGGCACGGTCGTTGGACTTTCCCGCCGTATGCTCGGCATGGATAGCATTTCGCATATCGTAGAGATTGCTAAGGATGGCTGTCTGGATAATGTTGACCTTCGCATCAAGGATATGTATGACAAAAAATCGTCATCCATCTCTCTTGCGGAAAACATGACTGCCGCAAACTTCGGTAAGCTTTCCGATATGGCATCTCCGGGGGATATTGCGCTTGCCATTCTCAATATGGCGTTTGAGACCGCAGGTATGCTCGCAATCTTCGCCGCGAGAAGCAAAAACCTCAAGGATATCGTTCTGACGGGCAACCTCACCTCGATTCCGCAGGCAAAAACGATTTTTGCCGATCTCGAAAAGCTTTTCGACGTGCATTTCATCATCCCCGAACACGCACAATTCGCTTGCGCCATCGGCGCAGCCCTGGCTTAACCCCCACCGGGCGACATTGCCGCCCACCTCCCCACTTGCATTTGGGGAGGATGCGGACGCTTCGATTTTCGAAGCGTCCTTTTTTGTTGGTGCCTCGATCGAAAAAGGCATGATCCCAACAGCACACCAACGGCGATAGACGATGGATTCGGCAATTTTTGTGTCCGTGCGCCGTCAGGCGAATATAACTCGGCGTGCCTGCTCAATCGCAGGCACGCCTAAATCGTTTTTTCATCAAGGCTCGATCCAAATCCTAAGCCTCGTATTATCCGCCGTCAAAACGACCTCATATCCAACGTCCACCCAACCAACAAAAGAAAGCGTCAATGTTTGAGGTTCATTTTCTTTCATTGCGAGTATTTTTCCATCTCCAAGCCCCAAATTGTCATCGCTTTGTTGACAATGCAAGGAAATGCCAACGTCTTGATCGGAGGAAGCAGACAATTCTATGGTAACGGTGCTTTTTTCATCATGCTTGCGTGCAATATGGATATCCTTCACGATGATATCCACAGCGGAACGTGCGGCAAAGCGATGATCGATAAAAAGCTTGCCATCTTGATAGGTGCCGCTGTAATAGTTGTACGGATAATATGACCATAGAGCCAAAAGAAGTGTGCGAAGCTCTTCGCTCATTTCGAGCTCTTCCCCCTCGCCAAGATGATTTTCCACACGGCAAAGAGAGCTGTAATCGTCTGTCAGACGGAAATAACCGTTTTGCGTATCGATCCAAAGCGTTCCGGGCTTTGCGGGTAAAAATCCGCTGTTTTCCGTAACCCATTCTTCATCCTCGGAAAGTGCAGGAAGAATCTTCCCCGTTTCGGGCGCATCCTGCAAAAGACCGGAAAGCTTCAGCGCATATCCCTTATCCTCGATAAATTTCGTACTGATGCCGTATCCGCTCCAATGAAATTGTCGCATCACAACGCAAAGGCTTGCTTCGATCTTATCGGAGCTTGGCGGAAAAAGTCCTCCTGTCGAATAAAGGACAGGGGTCTCCGTGGTTGCAGGCATGGCATTCGCCTCCGTGGTCGAGACCAAAGCGGCATCCGTCGTTGCAGGGTCTTTCACCATTTCGCAGGCAGAAAAAAGCACGCCCAAGGCAAGAAAAAGTGCAATAAAAGCATAAAATTTTTGTTTTTTGAACATAACATACGCTCCTTTCCATGAAAAAATCCTTCTTTTCTATTTCTTTTGTCGATTTTTTCGTACCCTTTTCTCACCTGATTTTCAAGGTTTTTTATACATACAAAAACCGCAAGCCGAAAGGCTTGCGGTCTTATCTTTAATCGAATAAGCAAACAGTCATGTCCTTGATCCTCGCCAGCACCTCGCGTATCTCGCGGTAAAGCTGTCCTGCATAGCGATAAAGCGCGGCATCGGCACCAAGCGCCGTGATATCCATATCGTTTGCGATATAAAGCGCACGATGCAGGTGATATTTTTGTGTTACAATGACGAATTTGCTGATGAGATAATGTTTTTTGGCGCGGGAAATGGATTCATAAGTAGAAAATCCCTTGTCATCGGTAAGGATATCCTCCTCCGCGACGCCATTTTCGATGGCATAAAGCTTCATATATTTGGTTTCGCTCCACTCACCGCTGCCATCACCCGAAACAAGGAGCTTTTCGACAACACCTTCATGATAAAGGCGGATACCGACGTCCATACGGTCGCGGAGCATATCGGAAAGTCTGCCTCCCGTATGTACCTTTGCGCCAAGGATCAGCGCATATTGATATCCATCCTCGGGGGTAATATCCCGAATCTGTGCTTTCGTTGTGCCGAGAACAATGCCGTTTAAGATGAGCAAAACCGCGAGTCCCACCACAACAATGGATGCCATAATGATAAGTAAAAGTTTATACTTCCTGATGCTTTTCATATAATTTACAATGTTTGCGCACGCATATCGACATTATGGCGGAAGTTGATAAGCTTTCTGGTATATTCCGTTTCCATGAATTTACTGGTGATAATAAAGTCCGCCGTTGCGCGGTTATTCGCAATCGGAATATCAAACACCTGTGCGATGCGAAGCAAAGCTTTTACGTCGGGGTCATGAGGCTGTGCCTGCAAAGGGTCGGAAAAGAACACCACAAGATCGATCTTCCCTTCCACGATACGGGAGCCGATCTGCTGGTCGCCGCCGAGAGGTCCGCTATTATAACCGCGGATCGGAAGACCTGTTTTTTCTGCGATCATCTTTGCAGTCGTACCGGTTCCGCAAAGAAAATGATGCTCCAAAATGGATTTGTTAGCAAGACACCAATCGATGATTTCAGGTTTTTTATTGTCATGTGCGATCAGTGCAATGCTTTTTTGTTTCGGAAGTGTACATTCCACATATTGATTTTCAAACATAATTCGAGTTCCTTTCCTTTTTTCAAAAATTTAAGGTTTCCCTTATTTTCAGTTTAGCAATAAGAGAGAGAGAAGTCAAGCGTTTTTTGTTGAAGAAGTCAAGTTTTTTCACCTTTTCATGATTTTTTCTGCAAAAATCGCATAAGATGCTGATAAAAATCTTCTGCCACATCCGATATTACAGAGGTATCATGCAAGGTTAGGATCAATTTTCTTTCACAAACTGGTTCTGAAATCGGAAGCAAGAGCATATCGGATGCAGAGATTTTTCCCCAAGAATATTCCGGCCAAAAGCCAACACCTGCACCCGCACCGATAATATTTTGTACGGCAATAGGGGAATCCGATTCAAAAGAAGGCTTCAACTTGAAACCCGCCATTGCACAAAAACTATCGCAAATCGCACGAAACGGGCGTGAACCCGCAAGACTGACAAATTCCTCATTTTTCACAGTAGAAAGTTCAATTTTTTCATAAAAAGCGGCGAGATCGATTTTTCGTTATTTCTTCGTGAATAAAAAATCCATTCGTTTTGAATAAAATCACTTGCAGGAAGGCAAAAATAGAAGTATCCCAAAAGAAAAGAGGTACTTTCAAATGTCTCCCAAAGAACTTTTGTATATTCAAGATGCACTTGACCACACCGCGCAAAACAAAACCAGTTGTGCTGACTTTGCAACTCAGGTAAAAGACCCAAGTCTCAGAACACTTCTTCAAGATTTGACGACCAAACAAAATGAAACCTTCGCAAAGTTTTATGCTTTGCTGAATGGTTAAAGGAGGTACGAAATGATGGATGATAAAACCATTATGGCGACGGTTCTCGGCAATGTCAAAGGAATGTGTGATCTTATGATGCACGGCACGATCGAATCCTCTACGCCAAACGTGCATACGGCATTCAAAAGCGCACTTGATGAAATGCTTTGCGAGCAAAATCAGATCTATACCCAGATGAGCGCAAAGGGTTGGTATCCCGCAGAACAGGCGGAAGCACAAAAAATTGCACAGGCGAAGCAGAAATTTCAGAATATGAATTGAGTTTTGAATAGGATCCCCTCGGAGTATCGACTCCGAGGGGATCTCGTTTTCTTCTGCTTATGCTTTTGCAAATCGAATATCTCCAAAAAATGAGACACATCATTCGGGAAAAACCCGAAATGATGTGTCTAGCGCATTAAAAACATAAAGTATCAGTTTTGATAATCAAGTTTGTGTCTTTTGCAATAGATTACAATATAATCTAATTTTTGGGAACATATCTCTCATAAACAGCGTATACACTGCCGCCTTGGTATAAAGTCAATTGATCCCCCTTCAGTTCATAATCAAATATCAATGTTTCTCCCCAAGTTTCTTGGAATCGTATACGATTCCCCGTGATTGTGAAATTACCTTCATTATAGGTACCATTATCAAAAAACTCCAAATAACTCGCAAATATATTGGAATTTTCAGAAACTCTTTTCCATCGTCCAACAAGTTTTTCTTCTGGCGTAGCGCCACACGCGCAAAGTAAAAGAACCATTGTTAAAACCAGAAGCATACTAATAATTTTTTTCATCTTTAACACCTCTTAATGTTTAATTTAGAGAATTCATTTCCCTGTTTATTTATATTATACATCTTTATTTTCCATTTGTCAATAGAAATATATCTTTTTATTCTCTTAATTGACACATTTGTAGAGTTATAATATATAATATGAAGGAGGGTTGTTGTATGGATTATATAGAGTTTTTTTATCAAAGATTAACTGAATTACGTATTCAAAAAGGAGTATCCGCCCGAGATATGAGTCTTTCTTTGGGGCAAAGCGAAAGTTATATCAATAAAATTGAAAACAAACGCACACTCCCCTCTTTTACTGGGTTCCTATATATTTGCGAATATTTCAACATTACTCCGCAAGAATTTTTTAATACCCACGCACCCTCTCCCCAAAAAACAAAAGAATTGATCAGCGAATTGGAAAAACTGCCGCCAAAATATACAGACCATATTCTGCAAATTGTCAAAGACTTAAATGCCAAATAAACGATGATTATCCTACACATAAAATTATGCGATTTACGGGACGATGCCGATCTGACAGAAAAGGACATTTCCAATTATTTGCATATCAAACAAAACACCTATTCTCAATATGAAAACGCAAACCAGCAACTTCCGATTGCATTATTGATCGCTCTTGCAGAATATTATCATACGTCCACCGACTATATCCTGCGCCCCAACGATGAAAAAAATCATATTCTAAAAATAAAAGACACATTACTGACAGAATCAGTAATGTGTCTTTTTTATTGCTTAGAAAATGATTTCCCCGCTTATTTAGCGGATTCTTCGATCGCAACCGCAACAGCAACAGTCATACCAACCATGGGGTTATTACCTGCGCCGATAAGACCCATCATTTCTACGTGAGCAGGAACGGAGGAAGAACCAGCGAACTGCGCGTCGGAATGCATACGGCCCATGGTGTCGGTCATACCGTAAGAGGAAGGACCAGCAGCCATGTTATCGGGGTGGAGTGTACGGCCTGTACCGCCGCCGGAAGCAACGGAGAAGTAGTTCACGCCGTTTTCGTTGCACCATTTCTTGTAGGTACCTGCAACGGGGTGCTGGAATCTTGTCGGGTTGGTGGAGTTACCGGTGATGGAAACGCCAACGTTTTCAAGCTTCATGATGGCAACGCCTTCGGGAACGTTATCAGCGCCGTAGCACTTAACGTTTGCGCGAGGACCATCAGAGTAAGGAGTTTCTTTTACTACGGAAACTTCTTCAGTGTTGTTATCAAAAGCAGTCTGAACGTAGGTGAAGCCGTTGATTCTGGAGATGATCATAGCAGCATCCTTGCCAAGACCGTTGAGGATAACGCGGAGGGGTTTTACACGAACCTTGTTTGCGTTGAGAGCGATCTTGATCGCGCCTTCAGCAGCAGCGAAGGATTCATGACCTGCGAGGAAGCAGAAGCATTCTGTTTCTTCGGAAAGGAGCATCTTACCGAGGTTACCGTGGCCAAGACCTACCTTACGGTTTTCAGCAACGGAGCCGGGGATACAGAAAGCCTGAAGACCGATACCGATAGCGGCAGCAGCGTCAGCAGCTTTTGTGCAGCCTTTTTTGAGAGCGATAGCAGCGCCTACGGTGTAAGCCCAGATAGCGTTTTCAAAGCAGATAGGCTGTGTTTCTCTAACGATTTTATCGCAGTCGATACCTGCGGCAAGGGTGATTTCCTTGCATTCTTCGATGGAATTGATACCATATTCAGCGAGAACAGCGTTAATTTTATTAACTCTTCTCTCGTAACCTTCAAACAATGACATATTCTTCTACCTCCTTACTGCTTTCTGGGATCGATATAACGAGCAGCATCCGCAAATCTACCGTATGTGCCTTTGGATTTTTCGTATGCTTCGTTGGGTTCCATGCCCTTTTTGATAAAGTCGGTCATCTTGCCGAGGGATACAAATTCGTAACCGATAACCTGATCATCTTTATCAAGAGCCATTCTTGTGCAGTAGCCTTCGGTCATTTCGAGGTAACGAACGCCCTTAGCCTTTGTGCCGTACATGGTACCAACCATGGAACGAGCACCCTTACCAAGGTCTTCCATACCTGCGCCGATAACGAGACCGCCTTCAGAGAAAGCAGACTGTGTACGACCGTAAACGATCTGGAGGAAGAGTTCTCTCATAGCTGTGTTGATTGCGTCGCAAACAAGGTCAGTATTGAGAGCTTCGAGGATGGTCTTACCGGGAAGGATTTCTGCTGCCATAGCTGCAGAGTGTGTCATACCGGAGCAACCGATGGTTTCAACGAGAGCTTCTTCGATAACGCCGTCTTTAACGTTAAGAGAAAGCTTGCACGCGCCCTGCTGAGGTGCGCACCAACCGATACCGTGTGTGTAACCGGAAATATCGGTGATTTGTTTTGCCTGAACCCATTTACCTTCTTCGGGAAGCGGAGCGGGACCGTGGTTGGGACCCTTTGCTACGCAACACATGGATTCAACTTCATGGGAATAAACGAGATCTGCCATGGGTGTGATTCTCCTTTGCATATTTAGATTTTTTGTTTTCTTGGAATTTTTCACCGCGATCGCGGTAAGGGTTTCATAAATGGAAATTCAGCATTTCCGTTTATGTACTTGTCCTTTTTCATATCATAGGAAATTGCTCAAATCGACCTGAGATAGGCGAGCAACTCAATCCTCATTCGTGAAGCAAATGATAGCGCTAAGCTACTGAATCTGCGCAAAACAAAACTGGATATAGATATGTTTGCGCTATGCTTCCGGCGGGCGTTGCCCGCTTATTTTACGATCTTACCGTAAACGACGCCGGCAGCACCTGCTGCGTTGGATTCGTCGGTATCGATGTGCATTGCGGGCGCGAATTTATCGGAAACGCGAACGACAACGCCATCAAAAATAAGAGGACGAGCAGTATCGAGCTGAACCTTAACAACGTCCTTATCCGCAACGCCGAGGTCATTTGCAGCTTCGGGTGTGAGGTGGATGTGTCTCTGAGCCGCGATAACGCCTTCTGTGAGTTCAACTGTGCCGCAAGGACCAACGAGTGTGCAAGCGCCGGAGCCTGCGATATCGCCGGATTCACGGATAGGAGCTTTTACGCCGATGGATCTTGCATCTGTGAGAGAAACTTCAACCTGAGAAGCCTTTCTTGCAGGACCGAGAACAGACATTTTGAGTTCGCCCTTTTCACCCTTTACGGTTACTTTTTCTTCGCAAGCGAACTGACCGGGCTGGCTGAGCGCTTTCTTTACGGTAAGCTGATGACCTTCACCGAAAAGAATCGCAATGTGTTCATCCGAAAGATGGATGTGTCTTGCGGATGTTTCAACAAGAATCTTATTTTCCATAATCTGAAATCTCCTTTCGACAGGATCACTGTCTGATTTTGGTAAGATATTTCTCTTTTGAAAAGGGGAGAAATTCTTTATACCTTATCAATATTATTATAAATGATTTTTTTGCAGTTGTAAATGATTAGACGCGATTTTTTTTGCAAAAAATATAAGATATTAAGAAATTTCTGAAAGAAAAGGAGTTTAATTACCATGAATTGGATGAAAACAGAAAACGAGAACCAAAATCTTGCTACATCGGACGAAAAAACAAAAACGGAAAGCATTGAAAAATTTGGCACGACGCTCACCGAAAATGATGGTGTTGCCCTTTCCTGCATCACCGTCATAGGTCAGATCGAGGGGCATTATCTCGCAAGCGAAAATCAAAAAACGACAAAATACGAGCATATCCTTCCGCTTCTTGCGGCGATCGAAGAGAACCCTTCCATAAACGGTCTGCTCGTCATCATCAACACGGTGGGCGGCGACGTAGAGGCAGGGCTTGCGATCGCGGAAATGCTTGCTTCCATGCGAAAGCCGACCGCATCCATCGTCATCGGCGGCGGTCATTCCATCGGCATCCCGATCGCCGTTGCGTGCGACCGTTCGTTCATCGTCCCGAGTGCCACCATGACCATTCATCCCGTTCGCACAACGGGAACGATCCTCGGTGTGCCTCAGGCATTCCGCGGACTTGAAAAAATGCAACATCGTATCACACATTTCATCGTAACCCATTCCAAAATCCCCATGCGCGCCCTGGAAGCCCTCACCTATCGCACCGATGAGCTTGCCACCGACGTGGGTGCTATTATTGACGGCAACGAAGCGGTCAGCCTTGGTCTGATCGACGAGCTTGGCGGTCTTTCCGAAGCGATGGAATACCTCAAGATCGAAGCAAAACGACGCCTTCAAAAGGAAGAACCCAATTGAAAAGCAATATTTTCCTCGGTACAAAACGGCGTTTCCCTGCCGCAGGCTTTCTTCTTATCACCTTTTTGCTCGGCGGCATCGGTTACGGTCTGCTGGAGGTCATATGGCGCGGTTATACGCACCCCTCTATGATTTTTACAGGAGGATTTTGCCTCGTCGTCATATGGTTTTTGAATCGCCGCATGTTACAAACGCCGCTTCTTTTCCGTTGCTTGCTTTGTACCGCTTTCGTTACGACAACGGAATTCTTCGTCGGACTCTTGGTCAATCGTATTTTGCATCTTCATGTTTGGGATTATTCCGCTTCGAAATTTAATTTACTTGGGCAAATCTGCTTGGAGTTTTCTCTCATTTGGTTTTTGATCTGTTTTTTGCTTTCTCTTGGCATGACGATCGCTTTTCGAAGAGAGAAGATATAATTTTTTCAAAACATCTTTATTTTTTTGATTTTCCATGATACAATATAGATGTATACCTTTCTTATGCAAAACGAAAACTTGACGAAAAGAAAAAGCTGACAACCCCATATCATACAGAAAATCAAAAAATTAAGGATCAATAAAAACATGAAAACAAACGCTCCCGTCTCTGTTCGTGCCATCGATATTTACGATGAACAAAAAATCACGGATATCCTCCGCGATCAAATGAACACCCTCGGATATGACAAAGCCTTTTTCGAAAGCAAAAAAGTCGTGATCAAGCCCAATCTCGTCATGAAAAAAGCACCCGATGCCGCCGCTACGACCCATCCCGCCGTGCTTTCGGCACTGCTTACCGTTCTGAAGGAAAAAGGCGTTTCCCCTCTGATCGCGGAAAGCCCCGGCGGACTTTATAACCGTCAGCGTCTTGAGGGCGTATATCGTATGTGCGGAATCGCCGAGGTTGCCGATCGGCATGGCGCGGAGCTGAATTATGATACCGAAGCCGTCTTCCTACCCTTTCCGAACGGAAAGACGGTCAAACAATTTCACGTGATCCGTCCGATCGCGGAAGCAGACGTCGTCATTGACCTTTGCAAGCTCAAAAGTCATGGACTTACCAAAATGAGCGCCGCCATCAAAAACTTTTTCGGCGTCATCCCCGGTGTCGAAAAATTTGAAATGCACGCGACTTTCCCCGATTATAAGGATTTCGGCAGCATGATCTGCGATCTTTGCCAGATGCTTTGCGAGCAAAAGGAGATCATCGCCATCACCGATGCCATCGTCGGCATGGAAGGCGACGGTCCGACCTCGGGAACACCGCGAAAGATCGGAGCGCTTCTTATGAGCGCAAATCCCTTTGCATCCGATATCGTCGGGGAAACGCTTCTCGGCTTTGAAAATACCGTTCCGATCGTCAGAGAAGCTGCCGCGCGCGGACTTTGTCCCACGGATATTTCAGGCGTAACACTTCTTGGCGATGACATAGGACCGCTTTGCATCTCCGATTTTAAGGAACCCGAAACCGCGGAAAACCGCGCGACCTCAACGCTTTCGTTCTTTTCCAGCGGAAAATGGGGCAGATTTTTCATGCCCCGTCCGAAAGCTGTCCCCGATAAATGTCGAGGTTGCGGAGAATGTGTCGCATCCTGTCCTCAGCATACCATTGAGCTTGTGCCGCATCACGGCAGAAAGATCGCAAAGGTGCACCACGCAAGCTGTATCCGTTGCTATTGCTGTCAGGAGCTTTGCCCCTTTGCGGCAATCGAGATCAAGAAAAATTTACTCATTAAAATTGCAAGCCGAATTTAAGCATCAAAGGAGATTACATATGACAACCGTATCGATCCTCGCGCCCGCAAAAATCAATCTGTATCTCAACGTGGCAGGCAAACGCCCGAACGGATATCACGATATCGAATCCGTGATGCAATCCATCAGCCTTTTTGACCGTTTGGATATCAGAAAAACCGACTGTGTTCATGGCAAAAGCATCAAGCTGGAATGTCATGGACTTCCGATTCCCGATGGAGAGGGCAATCTCGTTTACCGTGCGGCAGAACGCTTTTTTGAAGCGACGGGCATAGAATATTATGATGTTTTCTTTACCATTCAAAAAAACATCCCCACAGAGGCAGGTCTTGGCGGCGGTTCTGCGGATGCGGCGGCGGCAATCCTTGCGCTTGACCGTCTGTATCACACAGGTCTTTCTATGGACGAAATGTGCAAGATCGGTGTCAAGGTCGGCGCGGATATCCCGTTTTGTATTCAAAAAGGCACGTCTACTGCCGAGGGCATCGGCGATATCATGAATCCGATCGAATCGATGCCGAAATGCTCGCTCGTCGTTGCCATGCCCAAAGGAGGCAAGGTCAGCACAGCGGAAGCATACCGCAGAATCGATGCGCTTCCGAGCGGTGCCGACGTTTCGTTTGCCGATTTTCTTTCTGCTATGAAAAACGGCGATCTTTTCGAAATTACCGCTAAAATGTATAATAAATTCGAGCTGATCACCCCCGAGGAAACAGGCTCGACCGCCCTTGTCAAAACGATGCTTTCGCTTGGTGCCATCGGCGCACGCATGAGCGGAAGCGGCGCTTCCGTCTTCGGCGTTTTTCCTGATGCGGAGGCGGCGAAAAAAGCATTTGACACACTTCCCGAGGATATGCAGAAATTTATCTGCGAGCCGATTTCGGCGGAATATCCCTGTTTTCTTTGAACCCGACCGATAAGCGCATCCAAAATCGGGATTTTCATACCGTCTTTTGATAGAAGATAAATAAAAACAGAAAAAAATCGATTAAACCAAAAGGACAGAGATTGTAAAATCTCTGTCCTTTGTGTATCCCGAAAAACGAGCAAAAATCATCCGGTCAAGGGCGATGAAGCACGAGAAAGCAAGAATTCTTTCTCTCATCAAGAAAAGCGCTTATACCCTCGAATTTTTGTCGATATCTGACTTTCGTATCAAAAATCGCAAATTGCTCTTACGAAATTCTCTGCATAGAATGAAAACCCAAGATCATTGGGGTGAAGCGTCAGATCGGAATAAAATGCGGAAAGGTGCGGAACAAGTTTTTGCCCATCGATGTGGAAAAGTCCGCATTCCTCGGCAAGCGCACCAAGCGCCTTTGCTGAGGCGAAAAATTCACCGACAGGGCTTTCATCCTTATCCGTTTCTCCGCGCCAAATGGGGGAGATATACGCGATCTGCGCCTCGGGAAAAACATCTCTTGCCCGGAGGAAGAATCGTTCGGCATTCTCCAAGAACTGCGCGCGGCTCTCGCATTTTGCCCAATCATTCGTGCCGTAAGCAATCACGACAAGCTCGGGCGCATACGGCAGCGCTGCGTCTAAAATATGCTCGTCGAAAATCTCACTGCCGATGGCTTGGTTGAGCACCTCGGCATTCATGACCCTTGCCACGCGATTCACATATGACATCGAGGGATAGATCGCATCATAGCCTTGCGTGATGGAATCTCCCACAAAATAAAATTTGCGCACTTTTTTTACGGGTTCTAACATCGTCGCGCCATGAAGCTCCACGTTGTAAAGCGTTGTCATCATGAGATTCGGCAAATACAGCGTGATATGATGTTTACCTTCGGGAATCATAAATTCTGCGTGTCCGCGTGCACAAGCCGTCTTTTTTTCGGCATCATAATGATCGGTCATCACGCCATCCACATAAAAATCAAAATGATAAAAACGACGGCTCGATGCTTCTCGCATAAACCAATCAAAGGAAAGCTTATCGGCATCGGTGATAAAATCCAGCGTCATCGATGCCGTGGCAAAGGTCTTTTTCAGAAGCTCTCCGCCGTTTTTTTGAGCATAAAGCGCCGTTTGTTTTTCGGTAAAACGAGAAAAATGAATTTCTCCGTTTTCTTCCCATGTTCTGACCGCTCCCGTGATGATGGAGGAAAGGTCTTTTTCTTCTAAAATCATGTGATACCTCTGTTTTTATTTTTTAACTTAAATCATCTTATCTTAAAAACCGCAGAGAAAATCTCTGCGGTTTTTATAAAACACGTGCTTAATCCTCGTAATCAAAATATGCGATCTCGGGACGTGCATCTTCTTTGTCAAGCGTAATATTGCAGTTCACGACCTTGAAATTCTTCGCATAGCGAACGGTAAATTTCGAGCCTGCGGAAGGTCCGTGTCTGTCATATTCGGGATAACGCTTATCGATGGTTCTGGGACAACCGGGAGTTTCTGTCCAACCGCCGGGGAGGAAGAACGTACAATTTTCAAAAGTTACGTCTTCGATTCTCTGATTTTCATTCTGACCTACGACCATGGTTTCGCGGATAAACTTGGTATGGCTGAACGGATACGGCTTTTCAAAACGGAGATCCTTGAAGAGAACGTTCTTGATATAACCGAAGCGTTCGGGAATACCTTCCTTGCGGGGCAGACGGTTTCTGTCGCCAACGGTGATGTAAACAGGTGCACCAACGTCTGTCATATCGATGCGTTCAAAGACAACGTTTTCGACCTCAGCACCGTCAACGGTTTCGAGAGAGATACCGCAACGGTTGACGTTCTTGACGGTACAACCGCGGATATAAGCGTCTTTGAGACAATAATAAGTATCCGTACCGAATTTGATACCCGATGCCAAAGATTGGATCATCATATCGTCAACGTCGATGTTATAGCAACCAACGGGATCGGAGCTCTTGAAGCAAAGACCGTCATCGCCCGCCATGATGTTACAATTATAGATGGTCATATCGTGGCAGTCAACGGGGTCGATACCGTCGCGGTTGGGAGTATTCATACAGTCAAGATTCAGACCGCGAAGAAGTACGTTTGCGCTGGAGAGCGGAACGACCGTCCAGAAGCAGCTGCTCTTGAAATTGATATGTTCTACGGTGATTCCCTTGGAATAGGTGATATATACGAGGTCGGGACGCGCATCTTCCACACGTCTGTCGCCAAGCGGGTCATTCATCTTGAATCTGTAACGACCGTTACCGTCAAGCATACCGCCGCCCGTTACGCGAACGTTGGAAACCTCATGACCATAAACAAGACCGCGGCCGAGCTGTCTGTGCGCGCAAAGGCTTGCATAAGGCTGCTGAAGCGGATATTCTGCGTGATCCTGTGTACCGAGAATGGTAGCCGTTCTGTCAACGAAAAGGGTCATATCGGAGCGCAGGAAAAGCTCACCCGAGAAGAATACGCCGTCATGAACGTAAACGGTACCGCCTGTGTAAGCAGCATCGTCGATCGCCTGCTGGATCGCCTTGGTGTCAAGTGTTACGCCGTCAGCCTTTGCGTTGTAAGGAGCCTTCGTAACGTCAAAAATGGGAGCGGCAGGAAGAACGCCGCGAGAGAAATCATAAGCATCATAAATGCGGATGCGGTTTACAAGAAGCGTGGTGCCTGCTTCCGCGGTATAAACAAGACGGCAAGCCTTCTTGATCGGCTTTGTGAGTGCGAAATCCTTTGCGCGGACAGCACCGTCGATCATAAGAGTATAGACGGATCTTTCGGTATCAATAGAAACCTTGACGTTATACCAGTTTGCGCTCGGATAATACTGCCAGTCAACAAGACCTTCGTAAAGCTCTACCCATTCGTCGCCGTTCGTTGCGTAAACGCAGTTCTTATAGAAGGCAACACGGCAAGCAACGTTACCGTTTTCATCGGTTACGGCAGGGGTCATAACGAATTTTTCATCATCGGCATGAACCTTGGTTTCTACGGTTACAATGCCCGAAATACCGGGGAATGCATATTCAAAAGATGCATCCTTATCGTCTGCGGAAGAGAGCGCAAGGCTCTTATCGCTCGCAAACGGAAGGTCAACAAGCTCAAGCTTGGCGTTTTCTGTGCCGACAACACCGCCCTTGCCCGCCATGAATTCTTCACGAACAGCGTAAATTTCGGTGTCATCGAAAATATAAAGGTTATCGAGTGTTGCTTTGCCATCGCAGGAGAAGCCGACAGCAAGTGCATCGTCATCGGAAAGGATCTCTACGCCCTTTGCGGCAAGTCTGGTATTTGCCCAAACGTCATATTCGCCGCGGTCGGTATCGAGAACGATGCGAATTTCGATCTCTTCGCCGGGAGTGTAAGGGAGAACGTCTTCGCCATCCATCGTGCGGAGCATATCGCCGTCAAGAACGGCACCGCAGATAGCACCTCTTTCACCGAGGATCGCCGCCGCAAGAAGACCCTCTTTGCAGGAAAGCTTTGCGGTAACGACGATACGGGAGGATGTGTTTTCGATGGGATAGGAGAGATATGCGCCCTGCTCCATCGCAACGTAGCGATCTTTTGCGTCATCTGCGCGAGAGGCGAGTGTGCAACCGTGTCCGCCGAAGCGTTCAAGTGCGTTTTCTGCGTTGAAGACCTCAACGAGGTAGCTCTTATAATCGCGGCTTTCGTAATCGGGAAGCATTTCTACGGTTACGGGAACATCAGCAATATCTTTCTTTGCAACATCGCCTTCAGGGATCGCAAGAACGATGAAATGATTGCCTGCTTCATCCTTGATGCCGTCGATATGTACGTGAGCGCCTGTTTGATAGGATTTTTCGAAAATAACATAGGTTCTGCCGTCTGTACCTTCGATCTTTTCGTCGGTTGCTTTGAAATCGGAGATCCATTCGGGGAATGCTACCGCGCCGTCAAGCGCTACGGCAACGGTCATATCTCTTTCCGCAAAGAAGTCGACCTCCTGCTTATCGCAGAAACCGTCTGCAGTAGAGTTGAACGTCATGATGTAATCTGCACCGATAAAGCGTTCGGGAAGACTTTTTACGGTTACGTCTTCATTGGAATGAAGCTTCGCGCCGACATTCATGTTTGCATATACGGAATACCAACCACTGGTATCCCAAGGGGAAACGAAACGACCGATCATCGGCGCTTCGGGATAGCAAGCGCCACAGCTTGTGCGGTTATGAGGATTTGTGTTCATAAGAAAAACCGTTCCTTTCAAAACATTTATATATCTTATATTTTATCATATTCCATACGGCGGGATAAGGACAACCCGCTTTACTACCTGACAACATCTAAAAGTTTACTTTTGCCGCCAGATCCGAGCGATAAATCGCTCGCCCTACGGGTTTCGACTGCGCCCTACCATGTCATTCTGAGCGAAGTGCGGAACACAAAGTCGAAATTTTGCGCAAGCAAAATCGCGAAGCGGAATCTCGGCAGGGCTTCGCTCAAGATGACAGCGGGAAGGACTTTTATAAAAGTTTCGTGATTACAACGTGCTATATTGTAAGAATGTGAGGCTTTTGCCCACGCCTTAAATCTCCATAATGATGGGAAGGATCATCGGCTTACGCTTGGTCTGCGAATAGATGAATTTGGAAAGGTCGTCCTTGACCTTATATTTGAGCTGTGTCCATTCGGAAACACCGCGGATGAGACAGTTATAAATGGCATCGCGCGCGATGAGGCGGATCTGCTCAATGAGTTCTTCGGATTCCTTCGCATAAACGAAGCCGCGGGAAACGATCTCGGGACCCGAAATGATATCGAGCGCCTGCTCGTCGATGGTCGCAACCACGATGATGATACCATCCTCGGAAAGATGGCGTCTGTCGCGCAGAACGACATTGCCAACGTCGCCGACACCCGTACCATCGACAAGAACGATGCCTGCAGGAACGGTACCGTTGAATTTCGCGCTGTCCGTACCAAGCTCGAGGATCTTGCCGATCTCGGAAACGAAAATATCGGAGGACGCCATACCCATGTATTCTGCCAGCTCCTTATGATGATAAAGATGATGAACCTCACCATGAACGGGCATAAAGAATCTGGGCTTTACGAGCGCATGAATGAGCTTGAGCTCTTCTTGGCAGGCGTGGCCGGAAACGTGAACGACTGCCACACTGTCATTGAGGACCTTAACGCCTTTTTTATAGAGTTCGTTTACGATATTGCTGATAAGCTTTTCGTTGCCGGGGATGGCAGAAGCACTGATGATGACCACGTCATCGGTATTCAGATCCACTTTATCGTGCATATTGAATGCCATGCGGTAAAGCGCCGACATCTGCTCGCCCTGGCTGCCTGTGGAGATGATGACCATCTTCTCGGGCGGATATTTTCGGATCTCGGAAATATCCACAAGCACGCCCTCGGGAACGTTCATATAGCCAAGCTCGACCGCCGCGGAAACGATATTGATCATGCTTCTGCCCGTAACGGCAACCTTTCTGCCGTGCTTGACCGCCATATCCATGATCTGCTGAACGCGGTGAACGTTCGAGGAGAAGGTGGCAACGACGATGCGTTTTCTCTCATATTCCGAGAAGAATTTTTCAAAGGATTCACCGACCTTTCGTTCGGACGGTGTATATCCGGGTCGTTCGGCATTCGTGGATTCCGCCATGAGAAGAAGAACGCCTTCTCTGCCGAGCTCACCAAAACGGGTAAGGTCGATCATTTCGCCATCGATAGAGGTGGAATCGATCTTAAAGTCGCCCGTATGCACGACCATGCCGACAGGCGTCTTGATCGCAAGTGCGCAAGCATCTGCGATAGAGTGGTTGACGTGAATGAATTCAACCTCAAAAAGCCCAAGTTTGATTTTATCGCCCGCCTGTACGCAGTGCATTTCAGGTTCAAAATCAAAAACGTGTTCTTGGAATTTATTTTCAAGGATGCCGAGCGTCAAACGTGTGCCATAGATCGGCACGTTGAGCTTTTGCAGCAGATACGGAATACCGCCGATATGGTCTTCATGACCGTGTGTAAGGACAACGCCCTTGATCTTATCCGCATTGCTAACAAGATAACTGACATCGGGAACGACGAGGTCAATGCCGAGCATATCATCGTTCGGAAATCCAAGACCGCAATCCACAATGAGTATATTATCGCTATATTCCAAAACGGTAATATTCTTTCCGACTTCGCCAAGACCTCCGAGAGGGATGACGCGAAGTTTTTTGAGTTTTCCTTTGGTTCTCGCCATAAATAAATTAACCCTTTCTTTCAAAATTTTTTTATAATATAAAAACAAAGAATCTCGAAGGACATAAAAAGGGTACGGGAAAAAACACGGCGCAAATGCTCCGCTTATACCGTATATGGAATATGGAATTCTAACCGTATCCGCTTTTTCCCTTGATATGCCGAATCGAGCAATAATCTGAGTTCAATATGTATCGCGCAGACATGAAACACGCCCAACCGTCTCACATCCGCACGAAAGATATGAAGTTTTCACATGAGCATCCGAAAAACCGCGAGCTCCTTTGCGTTCTTCGAATGCTATCTATATTGTGTTCAAATTATTTACGTTCAAAACGACGAAAGCGAATCTTTCATCTCTAACTTATAGTATACACCCTTTTTTGTTTTTTAGCAATAGGTTTCGCATTTTTTCTTGACCGCATTTTCTGATATCCCGGGAAATCACGACAGAGCGATCTTGCCGCTTGATCAAGCGAGAAAACGCACTTGGTCTCGCCCCGGAAACGGAGGATATGGAATATTTCTCCTGATCTTGGCAAAAATAAAAAAGTAACGAATAATTTTGAAAGGAATCTTTTGAAAAATGCTGTTAAAAGGATGCAAAAAGAATCTGATCGTCGTCAAAAGCCTCGGCAGTGATTATATTGAAGAAGCCTATCTCATTTTGAAAGCTGAATTGCCGCAGGGCACGGTCAAAGGCGACATCGTCCGAGAAGCCAATCGTTTGGTCCACGAATACGATACGGGACAAAAGAAAAAACGCCGCAGCTTTTCTTTCCCGAGCTTTTGGATCGGCGTGCTTCTCACGAGCGCTGTGGCGTGTATACTTTTTTTATTTCTTCTATGAAATCAAAAAGCGGCAAGTTGCCGCTCCCGATTGCTCGCCTATCTCAGTTTATCTTGATTCAAATCAATGCAAAACGGCGAGGCTGATTTTGCGTAATTCCTCAGGGATCAAAAAATCCGCAAAGTTACCACTTTGCGGATTTTTTAGGTTTAAGCTTCTGCTTGATTCAGTTCATCAATGATGCGGAGTGCCACGTCGGGATAGTCTGTGATGATATAATCCACGCCCCAGCGAGCAAGGCTTCGCATGATCCCCGGCTTATTTGCAGTCCACGGATTGACCGCAATACCGGCAGCGTGCGCTTCCTTGACGAAATCGATATCCTGTTCCCAGAAGCGATAAAGCTGATTATAGGAAGGATGCAGCGCGGTGAAGCCTGCCGTTTTGGCATAATTCCACGGCTGGAAAAGCAACGCATCGCAATAAAGCGCGCCTGTCTTCGCGTTCGGATGGATCGCCTGCATACGGGCAAGCTTAGTATGATCGAAAGAGGAATACAGCACCTGATCTTCCATACCAAAATCCTTGACCGCCTGATAGATGGCGTGCATATAGTTGACAGAACCCTCTTTGAGTTCAATATTGATGGTCATATCTGTCGGGCGGAAAAGGTCAAGCACCTCCTGAAGAGAAGGGATCTTGACAAAGCTGTATTTTTCACCCCATGTACCGTTGAAATTATACGAACGGAGCGTATCGAAGCTTGTTTCCTGGATCTTGGCTTCCACACCGTTTGTCATACGCTTGATGTCGTTGTCGTGATGGATCACGAGCTTCGCATCCGCAGTTTCATAAATATCAAGCTCAATGCCATGCGCACCCATTTGGATGGCAAGATCAAAGGCTTCCAAGGAATTTTCGGGGGCATGGGCGGAAGCACCGCGATGCGCCCAAACTTTTGTATTGACCATAAAAATCACCCTTTCATTTTATATCATAAGGATACGAATGTTATCCTCTATGCGTTTTCCGCAAGGTATTCATCGATCGCCGCACGCAAGGAAGTAAGCGCGCTGGCAACCGTATAGCTCTTCATCTGGACCGCCGCGGAGTCAAAATGACCGCCGCCGCCCATCTTTTCGAGGATCAGCTGTACATTGATCTTGCTCTGCGAACGCGCCGATATATGTACCGTATCGCCGATTCGACAAAGAGCAAATGCCGCCATGACGCCCTCAACATTGAGAAGTCTGTCCGCTGCACGCGCCGCATTGATGCGCACCGCCGCGGAATTGCCATCGTCCTCATTCAGAGCGATCGCCATCACGGATTTATAGATCACGACGTTACTTTCAAAGCTTGCCTCAGAAAGGAAATCATCGATCTCCATCTTAAAGAATGCCTGTGCATCCGCAGGATTTGCGCCTTCTCCGCGCAGATACATTGCGGAAGAGAAGGTTCTCACACCCGTATTGCGCGTAAACATCTTGGTATCCAGAAGCATACCCGCAAGCAGGAAGTCCGCCTCCACCTTGGGAAGCGTACCGGGGAGAAGCACCTGCTCCAAAAATTCACTGAGAAGCTCCGATGCAGAGCTTGCAGAAGGTTCGATATAAACGATCTTCGGCTTCATCGTGAATTCCGCCGTTTTTCTGTGGTGGTCGATGATGACAACATCGCGGACCGTATTGACAACGTCAGGCGCTTCACAGAAATCGATATTGTTGACGTCCACCACGACCGCAAGCGTGCCGCTTCGGATCAGATCCTGTGCCTCTGTCTTATCGACGAAAATATTTTCGTATTCCGGCATATTTTCGATGCGCTTAAAGCAGGGGGCGATCGCCTTCGTGGATTTATCGGTAACGATCAACGCATCCGCACCGCAGAAGTGAGCGAGACGGAAAATGGCAAGACAGGAAGCAAATGCGTCAAAGTCCGGGAATTTATGTCCCATAATGAGAACGTTTTCCGCAGAGGCAAGAAGCGAAAGCAATTCGTTTGCGATCACGCGCGCACGAACCTTGGTTCTCTTTTGTACGGTCTTGGTCTTACCGCCATAGTATTCATAGCCCTCAAGCGTTTTGATAACGACCTGGTCGCCGCCGCGCTGAAGCGCCATATCGAGCGCCGATTGCGTTGCGCGCTCTTTTTCATAAAGTGTACCGGAGATCACCGCAATACCCATGGAGATGGTAACGGGGAGCGTCGTTTCACCGACGTAGATCTCTCGGATATCGTCGAGCATGGAGAAACGGTCCTTTGTGAATTCCGCAAGATTTTCCTTTGCAAAAACACACATAAATTTATTATGACCATAACTGCGGACGACACCGCCTATTTTTTCGATATAACGGCGCAGGATCGTCTCAACGTCGCTCGCCGCAGAAGCATACAGCTCCTGCACATACTGCATCAGCTCGTCAAGGTTATCGATCATGGCATAGGCAATGATCGTATCCTCGTCCTCGAGACGCTTTTCCAGCTTTTTCTCCTCCGTGATGTTTTCAAAGATCGTAATATAATAATCCTTGCCGCGGGACGCCGTTTGATATCCCTTGGCAACGAAAACATCGGTGTCGCCCTCCGCGATCTCACCCGCGGAGATAAAGGATACCTCGACCTTGCCCTCGCTTCCCATGATGCGCTCGACCGTCGCATTACAAATGCTGTCGAGATACTTACCGTATAAAACGCCCTTACCATGGAAATTGGCGGAAAGCGCACTGTTATACCAAACGATCTTGCCCTTATCGTCGCAGATGAGGACGGGCATATATAATTTCTGGATAAAATCCAGCGAAAGTGTTCCGAAAATCGAGCCTTTGATCTCTATGAAATCGCCTGTTTTCATACGTTTGCGTACGATACCGATCACCGCGATCAAGGCGAGTGTGAAAATATAAATGCCAAGCGCCCAATACAGCACCGTTGTCGGCTCCATGTCTGAGTAAGCCATGACGATCATGGAAAGCGCAAGCGCGATCACGCCGAGCGCACCGCAGATGATTGCGACAACAGGCACGTTAAAATGTCTTTTTTCCTTATCCGGCATATCATATTCCCTCCTTTCGATGATGAAGGCCTTTTCAAAGCCTTACTGTTTTTTGTTTTTTTCGGCTTCCACCGCGTGCATGGCAGAGATCGTCTGCGCGCCAAGAAAGGCAAGCGCAAAAAGCGCCACCGCGATCGCTACCGAGGGCACCAAAAAGAGTCCGAAAACGAAGATCGCCACGATCATGCTCGTACCCATGCGATACATCGGATGCTTCAAGCGCACAAAGAGGACACGGACACCGCAAAGCAGCATCGTCGGCAAAAGCGAGAGCCACAGATTCGTCATAATGATGATGAACGCTGAATCTGCCGCGGCGATAAACGACCCGATCACATAGATGATCGCAACCGCAATATACACGATACAGGAGACCTGCGTCGGAACGAGCCTCCATTGCGGAGCAGGCAAAAGCGCCTCCACGTGCGTAAGACAGGCAACGGCACGAAAAGCCGCGATCTCTGCATACGCAAGAAGCTGGATCATCAAGATCAAAAGTCCGGGAAGCATCAGCTGAAGCATATCCACAGCCGTTTCCATGCCATCCAGATACGAATCCAGAAGCATTTCCTTCGTAATTTCCATTTGCGCATAAAGCGCAAGCGTTTTTTCGTCGATACCCTCGACCCATTCGTGTACGACGGTGGAAAACTCGACCTTCAGATCGCCGAAAAACGCATTATAAGAATCCAAAAGATCGTTCGGCGCAAGCGAACCTCCGTCCAGCGCGTAAAACACCGCCGCGAGAAAAAGAAAACCACCGCCAAGGATCAAGGACAGCGTAACGAGAGCCGTCGTTTTCGGCGCACGGCGGCGCACTTGATAAGAAAGCGCAAGAGCGGCAATAAGCATCACCAATCCGCACAGCGAAGCGGAAAAGCCGCCTAAAATCTGCAAAAGCATCACCGAGACTGAGGCGCCGACTGCCATCAAGACAGGGTGGCTCGCCGTCAGAAAAAGAACAGCGAAGATGCCGCCCATCACGGCAAGTAAAAGCATACCCAATACCTGCGAGCCCGCAAACATCAGCCATGCGGCAAGTGCCGCTACAGCACACATGGCAAGCAGAAGCACGACGGGACGACGCTTTGCCGAAAAATATGTTGATTGTTGTTGTGTTTGATCCATATTAAACCTTCAAATGATACGCGGAATCAATCCTCTTCCTTGGGCGCATACATCTGTTCCATAATGCGCTTATTGAATTCCTCCGCGGTATTATATCCCATACGGCGCTGACGGTTGTTCATCGCCGCAATTTCCAAAATGATCGCCAAATTTCGGCCGGGACGAACCGGGATCGTCGTAGTTACGATCTCGTTGCCGAGAATATTGGTGGTCTCCATTTCAAGACCGATGCGATCGTATATCTTATTTTTATCCCAAGGCTCAAGCTTAATGATCATATCGACCTTTTCACTCATCTTAACGGCACCCATACCGAAAATGCGGCGGATATCCACGATACCGATACCGCGAAGCTCCATAAAGTGGCGAATGATCTCAGGTGCTGAGCCGACGATGGTCTTAGCGGATACACGCTTCAGCTCAACCGCATCGTCCGCGATCAAGCGATGACCGCGCTTTACAAGCTCGATCGCCGTTTCACTCTTACCAACGCCGCTTTCGCCGAGGATCAAGATACCTTCGCCGTATACTTCAATGAGAACGCCGTGGCGTGTGATTCTGGGCGCGAGATGGATATTGAGAGATGCGATAAGAGAAGACTGGAAATCCATCGTGAGCTCCTTAGTACGCGCAAGCGGAATGCCGTACGCTTTCGCAGCCTCCATCATTTCATCAAACACATCAAGTCCCGAAGAAATGATAAAGAGCGGCGGGTGATGAGAAGCCAACATATTCAAGCGCTCCAAACGTTCCTCGCTGCCGAGAGACGCCAAATACTGATGCTCCGCTTTGCCGAAAAGCTGGATACGCTTTTCATTAAAATATTCATAGAAGCCCGCAAGCGCAAGACCCGGACGGTTGACACCGTGGTCGGAGACCTTCACCTTTTTGTCCTCGGGCATATAAAGCACCTCAAGCTTGAATTCTTCAACAAGCTTTTTCACCGAAACGCTATATTCCGTGTCTACTGCAGAAAAATCTTCCATAATAATAACTCCCTTCAAAATTATACAAGGATACATTTTAATTATACCCTAAAAAGGAAATGATTGCAACTCATATTTTTATATTTTTATGCAAATATTATCAATATCACAAATAAAAATCGAAAGGATGTGAGATTTTTGGCAGCAATTTTGGTCCGAACGCTCTTGATCTATCTCATTTTGATCTGCACGATGCGTTTTTCCGGAAAACGGCAGATCGGCGAGATGCAGATCTCCGAGCTTGCCACCACATTTTTGCTCTCCGAGCTCGCATCCGTTCCGCTCACCGATCCGACGATTCCCTTTTTGCACGCACTGTTACCGATCCTCACCATCGTTTCCACGGAGATCGTCTTTTCGTTTTTGGCAACCAAATGGACCATTGCCAAAACGCTCCTTGATGGCAAGCCGAGCATCATCGTCAAGCGCGGACAGCTTCAAAAAAAGGAAATGGAACGTATGCGCCTTTCCTTGGATGATCTTCTTTGTGAGCTCAGGCTCAAGGATATTTCTTCCCTATCCGAGGTCGATTATGCGATCCTGGAATCCAACGGCAAGCTTTCCGTCTTCCCTCGGACAGCGGCTCCGCTTTCTCATGTGCTGATCGTGGATGGTGTTCTGCAAAAGGATATGCTCGCAGCCTTGGAAAAAAGCGAAGCATGGCTCCGTACGCTGCTCAAAAAGCAAGGGATCTCCGATATGCGGGAAATATTCCTATTGTCCGTTGCGGATGATAACAGTCTTACACTCATACGGAAGGAGGATTGCAAATGAAGACCTTTTTGATCGCACTTTTGCTTTTGCTCCTCATCGTCGGCTTCGTTATTTGGAATACCATCGACCTGCAAAAAACACTGCACGAGCTGATCGCGCTCACCGAAGCACTCCCTTTTGAAGCATCGGAATTTCGTCAAAGCCCCGAAACCCAAGAGATCGTGGAAAAGCTTTATCACCTTTGGGATAAAGAATTCAACCGCATCGTCTTCACGAGCGGTTATTTGAACTGCAATCGCGCAGACGAAGAGCTTACGGCGCTCTTTATTCATTACCGAAATAACAACGCCGAGGATTTTACACATGCGCGTCTGCTTCTTTGGGATAGCCTTTGCCGACTGAAAACCCTTGAGGGCTTCCATTTTGACAGCATTTTCTAGCGGCGAGTCGCCGCACCCAAAAAACCGCAAAAAACTCCCGACCATATGGTCGGGAGTCTCGAAAAACGATATCAATTTTCTTCTTCTCTTGCCGCTGCAGCTTTTACGGATTCAAGATACTGAACGTAATCTTTGAGTTCTACCTTTGTGAAGAGCTGAACGCCCCAATAGTCGTTCTTGAAGCCGGAAAGCTTATCGGAAACAACGTAAGCGTTGGTATTGAAGATAACGGGAACGATTGCTGCATCTTCGATGAGGAGTGCTTCTGCTTCATGGAGAATTTCTGCTCTCTTATCTGCATCGGTTTCTGCGAATGCACTTTCGATAAGTGCGTTGTAATCGTCGTTATCATAGCCTGTTACGGGAACAGCATCGCCGCTGTATGTGCTGGAGAATGCAGCAAGGTTATAAAGCGGATATACGGAGATCGCCTGGAAGTCCATACCGATGATTTCATAGTCGCCGCTCTTGTATGCTTCTTCGTATGCAGCGTTGTCAAGCGCGTTGACAACGACATTGAAGCCAAGCTCGTTCCATACGTTCTTCGCATATTCTGCGATCGCGTATTCGTTGCTCATGTAGCCCTTCTGAGCGGACTGATAGCTATCGTTCTTTTCATCCTTGCGGATCACGAGATAGAGGTCATCGTAATCATAAGGATCGATGCCGTTATCAGCGAGAAGCTTCTGTGCACCCTGAACATCGCCGTAAACGTTGATAAGAGGATCGCTTTCTTCGCGGAAGGATGTCTTCTTGTCGGTATTGAATACCTTATCGCTGAGAAGACCGGTTGCCGCTTCTGTTTCAAGGCCTACAAGACCTGCGATGTAATCTCTGTCAAGAGCCATGGAGAACGCCTTACGGATGATCTGTTCTTCAAATGCATCGGAACCGATATTGAAGCAGAATACGAAAGTAGACGCTTCTTTTTCGATCTGAACGTCATTATACATTTCAGCAGTCGCAAGGGTGAGACCGGAGATGTAGAAGATCTGATTATCGAAAAGATCGTATACGTCGGTCTGATCGGTGGTGCTTACGATTTCTTTATCGATGGGAAGATCGTAACGGATGGTGATTCTGTAAGGTGTTACGAATTTATCGATCGCTTCGGTGCTGACTTCCTGGTTGAGGTAGTAGTACTTGGAACGTTCGAGGATCACGAGTTCTGTGGGATCATCGGAGAATTTCTTTACACGGAACGGACCGTTGCAGGAAAGGTCAGTCGCGCTTCTGGACCATGTGTTAGGATAGGAAACGACCTTGTTTTCGCGGAGCGGAACGAGAGCCGGGCTGGATGTATTGTAAAGGAATTCGTCGATATCTGCACCCTCTTCAAATTCAACGATGAATTTGGTCGTGGTGGTCGCATAAAGACCGATGTCATAAATGGAGATCTCGCCTTCTTTTGCAGCCTTTGCGCCCTTGATGCAATAAAGCATGGAAGCAGCTGTGGAATCAAAATCGGGGTCGAGGATACGGCGCCAAGCGTAGATAACATCGTTCGCCTGAACAACAGAACCGTCGCTCCAGTGTGTATCGTTAATGGTGATCTCAAGCTTTTCTTCGCCGGTCTCAGGATCTTCGATGATCTCCCAGTCCTTTGCCAAAGCTTTTTTGAGATTGCCGTTCTTGTCAAGTTTTGTAAGACCTTCAAAAATGAGGTTGAGGATCTTTACCGCGTTTTCGTCTGTGTACGAGATCGCAGGGTCAAGGTTCATAACCTTTTTGCCCATGTAGATTTCAAGTTCCGCACCCTTCTGCGCGGGGTCGTCTTTCGCGATTTTGGAACAACCGGTTGCGAAAAGAACGCTGACGCACATCGTGAGCGCAAGCAGGAAAGCCAATACCTTCTTCATAATTTGTATATTCCTCCGACTAATAAAATGATAATACCGCCAAAAATCTTCCAAAATTTCCGCGATACAAAAAAGGGGATTCCATTGGTATATTATATTATAACACTAAGTTACCCCATAAATCAAACCTTTGTTTTGCAATTGGAAAAGATTCTACCTATTCCACAATTTGATGATATCAAAATTGGGCATCTCGCACAATCTTTTTTCAAAATCTCACGTCAAATTACCGCTTTTTGCGCGTATTCCGATAAGAGCCGCTCAAATATCCGATAATTTTCAAGGGAAACACCCGGCGGCGTCTGGTGATCGCAGGACGGAACAAAGCCGCCTGAGCGCATCACGGGCAGAAGTCTTTCAAATTCTGCGCGCATCGCCGCTTCCCCCTTCGGCATGGTCATCTTATCAAAACCACCGAGAAAAAGAAAATCGGGATACATCTCTCGCAAGCGCACAAGATCGACACCTGCTTGGCGTTCCAAAGGAAGAACACCGTCCACACCCGCACGCATGAGCCATGGGATCATCATGGAAACATCACCATCCGTATCCACGATGACCTTCGTTCCGTATTTTTTGATCTCGGGGATGATACGCTGATAATACGGAAGCAAAAATTCATCGAAAAGCGCCTCGGAAAGCATCGGCCCGTTGTTATAGCTCATATCCTCTGAGATCACCATAAAATCGGGGTGGCATATCTCATATATCTTCGGAAGCTCTCCGATGATATAATCGGCAAGATCCGAACAGATACGATGATAAAGCTCGGGCTCATCGTAAAACGAATACAAATGATTCTCGATTCCGAGAAGCGTTCGCGGAAACCAGAAGAAGCCGTCATAAGAATACCAGAGAATGGCATCGCCTTTTTCATGCTCGTCCCGAAGAGATCTCAAGATATTCAGCTTATTCCGATAATTTTCAGCAGTTTCATCGGGATAAAGATATCGCTTGAAGGCATCGTATTCCTCTGCAGATTCGATGAGCGGTCCGCCATGAAAAGCAGGTTTTGGACAATCCGGCGTTTCAAGCGGCATCCAGATGCGACGAATAAAATCAAGTCCCAAATGCGTCTGGATCCGATCCCACGGGATCTCTCTTGAAAGACCCTCGCCATACCAGCGGTCAAGCGTCGCGCCCCACCAGCCTGCCCATTCGACCATAGGAAGCCTGTCGGGCTTTTCAAAATTCATCACCGCGCGAAAGCGTTCAACACTTGTCATGTTCTATCCACCACATCCTTTCGTCTCTCCCAAAATCAAGGAGTATGTATTTTGAATATTTCTACTTTTTCATTATATCATACCATTCCGAAAAAATCAATAAAAGTTCGCAGAAACATTCTTGATTTCTTGTGAAATTTTTTCAAAAAACTCTTGCATTTCCATAAAAAGCGTAATATAATAAAAGAGCAATGAAGGAAACCGCAATCGAATTTCGTGTTTGCAGAGAAGCGGCGGTCGGTGCAAGCCGCAACACCTCTCGTTTGTGTCCATTTCCGGAGCATATGATGAAAGTCATGGGTCCGTACCCCTTAACGTACGATCAAAGAGAGGTCGCCCTCTGGCGGCAATTTGGGTGGCAACACGGAGTCTTTTCGTCCCATATATATGAGGGATGAGAAGGCTTTTTCTATACCATAAAAAATCTATCTTAAATAAAAGGAGAAACAAAACCATGCTTGATCTCAGATTTCTTCGAGAAAACCCCGAAATCGTAAAGCAAAACATCAAAAACAAATTCCAGGATGCAAAGCTTCCTCTTGTAGACGAAGTCATCGCCCTTGATGAAGAAAACCGCAAGGCAAAGCAGGAAGCCGACGCGCTCCGCGCAAACCGCAACAAGGTCTCCAAGACCATCGGTATGTATATGGCAAAGGGCATGAAGGAAGAGGCTGAAGCTGCTAAAAAGCTCGTTACCGAAAATTCCGAAAAGCTCGCTGCTCTTGAAGCAAAGGAAATCGAAATGGAAGAAAAGATCACCAAGATCATGATGACCATTCCGAATATCATCGATCCCTCCGTTCCGATCGGTAAGGACGACAGCGAAAACGTAGAGGTTCAGCGTTACGGCGAGCCCGTCGTTCCGGATTTCGAGATCCCCTACCACAGCGACATCATGGAATCCTTCAGCGGCATCGACCTGGATTCCGCACGCCGCGTTGCAGGCAACGGCTTCTACTATCTCATGGGCGATATCGCTCGTCTCCATTCCGCCGTTATCAGCTATGCCCGCGACTTCATGATCGACCGCGGCTTCACCTACTGCATCCCGCCCTACATGATCCGCTCGAGCGTCGTAACAGGTGTTATGAGCTTTGCGGAAATGGAAGCCATGATGTATAAGATCGAAGGCGAAGACCTCTACCTGATCGGCACCAGCGAACACTCCATGATCGGTAAGTTCATCGATCAGATCGTAGAAGAAAAAGAGCTTCCCTACACGCTCACAAGCTATTCTCCCTGCTTCCGCAAGGAAAAAGGCGCGCACGGCATCGAAGAACGCGGTGTTTACCGTATCCACCAGTTTGAAAAGCAGGAAATGGTCGTTGTCTGCAAGCCCGAAGAAAGCCCCGTCTGGTTCGATAAGCTCTGGCAGAACACCGTTGATCTTTTCCGTTCGCTCGATATTCCCGTTCGTACGCTTGAATGCTGCTCGGGCGACCTTGCAGACCTCAAGGTGAAATCCGTTGACGTTGAGGCTTGGTCTCCCCGCCAGAAGAAGTATTTTGAAGTCGGCAGCTGCTCCAACCTTGGTGATGCACAGGCTCGCCGCCTCAAGATCCGCGTAAACGGCGCAGACGGCAAGAAATATCTTGCTCACACACTCAACAACACCGTTGTTGCTCCCCCTCGTATGCTCATCGCATTCCTTGAAAACAATCTCAATGCTGACGGCTCCGTCAACATCCCCGTTGTGCTCCGTCCTTACATGGGCGGCAAGGAAAAGCTTATCCCCACAAAGAAATAAGACGATAATAGCAAAAAAATCCACCTTTCGGTGGATTTTTTGCTTTTTCTTTCTCCGAAGAGAAAAAGACGCAACAAAAAAGGATGGCATACGCCATCCTTTTTGTTTCATAAAATTAGTCGATCCACCAAACTTCGCCCTTAACAAGCACGCAAATAAGGTCGATAAGCCATACGAAAGGAATACCAACGATCAGCAATACGATAGCAAGAACGATGCCAACCACATTCTTCTTTTCAAGGCTTCTGCAAAGACGGTAAATAACCCAAATGATATCAAGCGCAGGGATGCAAAGGATAAGTTTAACAAGCTTGGGCAAACCAGCCATAGCGTCAATCAAAGCTTTCATGTCTTTCTCCTATAAAAATTTATTTTTTCACACAATTATGTATGATGATAATTATTATATCGCATCTTCACAAAAAATTCAACATTTTTTTCAAAAAACACGAAGAATCTTTAGTTTTTTTCTCCTCTGACCGTGTCCACAAGATCATGGATTCTGTCAACGGGATTGAGAAGCTTGCTGATGGAGCCGTCGCAGTTCATGGTATCGATGATATAAGCAACGTATTTTGCCATATCAACGGATGCGTGCCACGGGCATTCATCGATCTTGGGATCGTGATAGTTGAGGTTTGTGGTAAAGATCTTATCAATGATTCCGTTTTCGTATGCTTCGTTGATCTTTGCGGGACCGGAAGTAAAGAGACCGAAGGTAGAGAACATGAATACGCGGCGCGCACCTCTGTTCTTGAGCTGCTTTGCAACGTCGAGCGCGGAATCGCCGGAAGCGATCATATCGTCAACGATGATCACGTCCTTGCCTGCAACGGAACGGCCAAGGAATTCATGTGCTTCGATGGGGTTGCGTCCGTCAATGATGACCTTATAGTTGCGGCGCTTATAGAACATACCGAGCTGAACACCGAGGATAGAGGAATAATACATGGAACGGGACATCGCACCTTCGTCGGGCGCAATGATCATCAGCTTATCCTCATCAAACGTAATATCGGGATATTCCTTGACAAGAGCCTTGAGCATCTGATATGCAGGACGTACGTTATCGAAGCCACCGTAAGGAATCGCCTGCTGAACGTTGGGGTCATGCGCATCAAAGGTGATGATATTGGAAACGCCCATTGCAGAAAGATCCTGAAGAGCCATTGCGCAGTCGAGAGATTCTCTCGCGGTTCTGCGGTGCTGTCTGCCTTCATAAAGCATCGGCATGATGAGAGTCAGTCTGCGTGCTTTGCCGCCGACCGCGCAGATCATACGCTTGATGTCCATAAAATGATCGTCGGGGCTCATCGGAACCTGCTGACCATACATTTTGTAGGTTACGCCATAATTGAAAACGTCCGCGAAAATATAAGTATCATGACCGCGAAGAGATTCGTGAATGATCGCCTTACCTTCACCGGAGCCGAAGCGCGGGCATTCCGCGTCTACGAGATAAGAATCTGTCTTATCGTTGCGCCATTCGTGCAGATAAGAATCCACCTTGGAAAGGAATGCGTCGCAGCCTTTCATGCCGATGATACTCAGATCACCGAAATACGTTTTTTCCATGTCAATAAATCCTCCGTTTGTGTTGTTTTATTCCCTATAATGTAAATATCAAATCGTATTAAAAATCAAATGCCGCTTCCACTTCTTGAAGCTCGATCGGTGTTACGCCGATGATCTCGCCGCCAAGGCTTGCCGCCTGCACGAACGATTTCGCCGTATATTCCAGCATTTCAAGCTTATCAAAGGTATTGAGAAGCGAGCTTCCCGCAGCAACGATACAGTCGTTTTCGATGATGGCAACGGGATTCTTTTCAGAGATCTCACTGCCAAGCACCTCCGGCTCCATAAAGGTCTTACCGAAGGGATATTTATGCACGTTGCGCAGCGTCATATATGCCTCGGGCAGGAAGGAAGGATCCAGCTCCTTTTCCGTAACGGCAAACGCCATGATGTGCGGCGGATGGGCGATGATCACGCTTTGAAGCTCGGGATTGTTCTTGTAGATCGCCGCATGAAGCTTATAGGAACGAGAAGGTATCTTGCCTGCCTCGTGCTTGCCGCGTCGGATGAGGACAAGATCCTCGGGTTCCAAATACATTCTATCCTTCATATAAGGCGTAATGACGAACGTACCGTCGGAAAGACGGCAGGAAAACGTTCCTTGGTCGCTTGTGAAAAGCTGTTTTTCGTAAGCACGCTTGATCAGCTCACACATATCGCGTCTGACCGCGAGCTCCTCGCTTGAATACGAAGTCTTTGTAAACTCCGCCATATCCTTGAGCGTTTTATGACGGAAAAGCTCCAGATTTTCTGCGGAAAGCGGACGGATCGTGCCGCCGATGGTTTTGGCATTGATCTGAATACGCGCGAAAAACTCCAGCATTTCAAATTTCATGAACGCGGAGAAAAGCGTTTCGGAGCCGACAACGACACCGTGATTTTCAAGAATGAGCGTATTGGCGCCCTTTTCAAATTCGCGCGAAATATGGATACCAAGCGCTGAGCTTCCGGGAAGCGCATACGGTGCGATCGCGGTCTTTCCCGCGAAGATCAGACCGTCAGGCAGCATCGTCGTATCGGGCATACGGCGAAGCATACTGAACATGACGAGCGCCGGCGGATGCGCATGAAGCACCGCGTGGATATCGGGACGCTTTTTATAGATGGCAAGATGGAACGGGTATTCCACAGAAGGGCGATGGATACCCACGATCGTGCCGTCGGAACGGATCTGCATGATATCTTCTCTGCGGAGCTTACCCTTGTCGATACCGCTCGGGGTGATCCAAACCGTACCATCCTCGTCTCGAATGGAAAGGTTTCCTCCCGAGGTGATGGTCATATCGTTATAATAGATTCGATTCATCAGCATCACGATCTGATCCGCCGGATGAAGCATTTCGAAATTCATACAAATCCCTCCTCTGGATGCTGGCACAACAAAATTGCCGATTTATTTGGTGATGGTTACTTTCTTAAGCACCTTGGTCGCATCGGGGTCGATGCCTCTAACGAGAACGAGCTCAAGCGCCCAAAGCTGCATGGTGATCGCCGCTGTGAATGCGGATACCGCATCGGGCATATCGTATGCGGTGTTGTTCGGAAGAAGGAGCGCAGAAATGCCTTCTCTCTTTGCAAGCTCTGCATCGTCCGTGATGACGATGATGTCCGCCTTGAGATCCTCAAGGGTATTGATCATTTCGATCGCGTCGTCTTCAACCGCACCCTTGAGGGCGATGACAAACGCTACGTCGCCTTCCTGGATCTGCGCCTTGGGACCGTGATGGAAGTCGGAAACCGCATAACCGCGCATCTTGATGCCATTGGTTTCCAAAATTTTGAGGTGTGCTTCGCAAGCGATGGGATATGCAAAGCCACGGCCGAGAACGACACCGCCCTTCATATCCTTACGAGTTTCTGCAAGCTCTCTTACCTTTTCGGGCATATATTCAAGAAGCTTTGCCGCATCGTTATAAATGCCGGAAAGAGCCGCGAGGAATTTGAAATCGTCTGCCCAAACAGCCGCCAAAAGCGCGAGGGTCATCATCTGAGAGGTAAAGGTCTTGGTTGCCGCGATGCTGGTCTCTTCGCCCGCGTTGCAGCAAAGATGATATTTCGCAGTCTTTGCGAGAGGAGATTCGGGATAGTTTGTGATCGCAAGCGTGATCGCGCCTGTTTCATTTGCGCGTTCGATAACGGAGATAACGTCAGCAGCCTTACCGGACTGAGAAACGCCGATCACAAGGGTCTTTCCGAAGGAAAGCTTGCCGTTATACTTGGTGATGGCAGAGGGAGTCGTAAGTCCGCAGGGGACGCCGACGATGGTATGAAGGAGATACTGAGCGTAGATACAAGCGTGGTCGGAGGTACCGCGCGCCGCAAACTGCACGTTGGTAACGCCTGCCGCCTTGATATCCGCAACGATGCTTCTGACCGTTTCAAGATTTGCCGCGATAACGCCATAAAGGACGCCCGGCTGTTCACGAATTTCTTTTTCGAGATTGATCATCATAATAATATCTTCACTTTCTTTTTATTTTTTCCGAAAAAATCAAGGAGGATAGAAATACATCTCCAAAATTTATCCTATATTCATATATAAGTTTACCCGTAAAACCGCTCAATGTCAAGAGCCAAACGCCTTTCCAAAAGAAAAAACGCGCAGAAAAAAGAAAAAACGCGCAGAAAGTCGCATTTCTTCGGTCAAACCTATGACGAAAAAAGCGGCAGAGCCGCTTTTTTCGTTTTTTCGGATGTATTTGCCTTGGAAATCTGCCGAAATTAAATTCGCCGCTTATCTTGCGAGAAGAACTTCTTTTTCGTATTTTTTGATCTCTTCGAACCAAGAGGTGTCAGCCGCAACGCCGCAACGTTCGCAGTATTCTGCCCAAACAGCGCTGAAAGGAAGCATCTTTGCTTCTTCCTGCATCACCATAAGCTCGGTGAAGTTGCTTTCGTCCTGGAGCTTCTTGAGAGCCGCATTCGGTGTGCAGAGCGCCATAAGGAGTGCCTTCTGGAAGCTTCTGAAGCCAACGACCCAAGCGGAGATACGGTTGATGCTTGCATCGAAGTAGTCGAGTGCGATATATGTGCGGTCAAGCGCGTTGCAACGAACGATCTCTTTTGCGATCTCCTTGGTTTCGTCGTCGAGGATGACAACATGGTCGGAGTCCCAACGGATACCACGGGTTACGTGGAGCGCGATCTCGTCAAAGAAGCAAAGGAGCGCGGGGATCTTATCGGAAACGACTTCGGTGGGGTGATAGTGGCCGTTATCCATGAGAGGGAGACATCTGTCCTTATTCATAGCCGCGATGCTGAGAGCAAATTCTGCGCTGCCGCAGGTGTAAGCTTCAACGCCGATACCGAATACCTTGGATTCTACGCAGGGCTTAACCTTGTTAAAATCGAACGGCTCGGAAAGGATCTGTTCGATGGAATCTCTGTAACGCATTCTCGGACCCATTCTGTCGGAAGGAACGTCCTTGAAGCCGTCGCCGGTCCAGATGTTCATAACGCAGGGGATACCGGTTTCTTCTGCGAAATACTGGGAAATGCGGATACAAGCCTTACCGTGTTCGATCCAGAAATCACGAACCTCTTTGTCGGGATGGCTGAGGGTAAGACCGTCCTTCTGCATGGGGTGAGAGAAGAACGTGGGGTTAAAGTCGATACCCATGTTTCTTTCCTTTGCGAATTCTACCCATTTCTTGAAGTGCTTGGGTTCGAGCTTGTCGCGGTCAACGAAGCCGTCTTCAAAGATCGCGTAGCAAGCGTGAACGTTGAGCTTCTTTGCGCCGGGGCAAAGAGAGAGTGCCTTATCCATATCAGCCATGAGCTGTTCGGGAGTGGTTGCCTTGCCGGGGTAGTTACCTGTGGTCTGGATACCGCCTGTGAGCGCACCGTCGTTATCAAAGCCGATAACGTCGTCGCCCTGCCAGCAGTGTACCGCTACGGGAACCTTTTTGAGAGTTTCAATGGCTGCTTCAACGTCAACGCCGACAGCAGCATACGCTTCTTTTGCGAGTTCAAATGCTTTGGTGGACATAAGTTTGGTTTCCTTTCTGATGTATGTATATTTTTATTTTTTGATTTCTTATGCCTTCTCCCGTGGGAGAAGGCATATGTATTCCGACTTATTTCTTAATGAGCTTGAGGAATCTTTCGTAAGCCTCGTCCCAAGCCGCCATCTTGTCTGCTTCGGGCTCGTAGGTCTTAACCTCAAAGGAATCTGCGATGACCTGTCTTGCTTCCCACATATCCTTGATCTCGCCGAGTGCGATCGCCTGTGCCGCGATGTTGCCGAGTGCAGTCGCTTCTACGGGGCCTGCATAAACGGGACGACCGCAAGCGGTAGCGGCAAACTGAGAAAGCTGATCTTCCTTGGTACCGCCGCCAACGATGTTGATGGCAGGGATTCTTTCGCCGCACATTTCATCGATGCATTCGCAGGTGTAACGGTAACGCATTGCAAGGCTTTCGAGGATGCAACGAACGATCTCGCCCTTGGTCTGAGGAACGTACTGACCGGTCTCACGGCAGTATTCTGCGATTCTCTTCGGAATATTGCCGGGAACGCCGAAGCGTGCATCGTCGGTATCGATGAAGCAACGAAGCGGTTCAGCATTCGCCGCCATAGCCGCAAGCTCACCGAAGGAAACCTTTTCGCCTTCTCTTTCCCACTGACGCTTGGATTCCTGTTCGACCCAAAGACCTGTGATGTTTTTGGAGAAGCGGATGGTACCACCGTAACCGCCCTCGTTTGTAAAGTTGTATTCCTTGGATTTTTCGCTGATCACGGGGTTCTTGGTCTCGGTACCCATGATGGACCATGTACCGGAGGAAAGCCAAATGAATTTTTCGCTCTTTGCAGGAACGGCAAGAACAGCACTGCCTGTGTCATGCGCACAAACGGAAACGACCTTCGGGCAGATACCGCCGAATTCCTCCTGAAGAGAAGGAAGAAGCTCGCCGCAGGTAGCGCCGGGCATTACCACGTCGGAGAAGAGCTTGTTCGGGAGACCGAATTTATCGATAAGGGTCTTCGACCATGTTCTGGTGTTCGCGTCGAGAAGCTGGCTTGTGGACGCGATGGTGTATTCTGTCTGCTTTTTGCCTGTGAGGAAGTAGTTGAGAAGGTCGGGAACGAAGAGCATATCGGATGCGATATCAAAGAGCTCGGGAGTATCCTTCTGAACCGCAAGAAGCTGATAGAGAGAGTTCAGCTCCAAGACCTGGATACCGGTGATGCCGTAGACCTCTTCTGCGGAAACGATGCTTGTGGAAGCGGCAGGCATACCTACGGTACGAACGTCGCGGTAATGAACGGGATTGCCGATGAGGTGTCCTTTTTTGTCAAGGAAACCGAAGTCAACGCCCCATGTGTCGATACCGATGGATGCGATATCGCGGTCTTCGCTGTTCGCACAGTTGCGGATAGAGGTCTTGATCTCATGAAGGATACGGAGAATATCCCATGTAAACTGACCTGCTACCATAACGGGTTCGTTCGGGAAACGGTGGTTTTCTTCGAGTGTGAAGCGTTTGCCGTCGAATGTGCCGACGATACCGCGTCCGCTCGACGCGCCAAGGTCAATGGCGAGCATTTTTACTTTTTTCATATCTAAAATATCCTTTCAAATATATAAATTCTTTTGGTTTTCAGAAGTTTTATTTCAGCTCTGCAATGGAAACGCCCGTATCACCCTCACCGTAGGAGCCGATTCGCACGGAAGCGATTCTGGCATCGCGACGCAGGAAATCGGTAACGGCTTTGCGGAGCGCGCCCGTACCCTTGCCGTGAATGATACGCAAGGACTTGACGCCTGCGCGCTTGGCATCGTCGATATATTTATCGAGCAGGAAGCAAGCGTCGTCGCCGTAATTGCCGCGCAGATCGATTTCGGGATTGAAAGCGGCGATCGCACGGTCGCCCGCGCTCTTCGCAGGGCCTTTTTTGCCGTTCTTATCGGTAAAGGTAACCTTCACGCCGTCAATGAGCATGAGATTTTTGATGTTGGTCTTAGTCTTGATGATGCCCGCCTGCACCTGTACGTTTCCGCTCTTATCGGGGTCGGAGAGCAGAACGCCCTTTTGTCCGATGGAAACGAGAACGACCTCATCGCCCTTTTTGAGCGCGCGGGGCAATTCGTAATTTTCCACCGTCTTGGGGTCAACGGGGTCAAGATTGTCGCTGTTTTCTTTGAGGTGTATCTTAATATTTCTGCGTGCTTCGTCAAGGGATTTCGCAAGGTTTTCGCTTTCGCGTTCCTTTTTCACCTTTTCAAGCTCCGCAAAGATATAATCGCTGGAAACCTTTGCGCTTTCCACCATACGGACCGCGGTCGCCTTGGCTTTTTCAAGCTCTTTTGCGGCTTCCGCCTCGCGCTTGGTAACGAAATCATCCATCTCCGCCTTTTCGCGCCGCGCTTGCGCGAGAAGCATTTCGGCTTCTGTTTTAGCGGTCTCCATGGCGATACGTTCCTTTTCAAGGCGTTCGATGACCGCTTCAAAGCGACGGTTTTCACCCGAAACGTAGGATTCTGCGCGTTCAATGATGGACGCGGGAAGTCCGAGCTTTTTGGAGATGGCAAACGCATTGGATTTACCGGGCGTACCGATGATGAGCTTATAGGTCGGACGGAGCGTATTCACGTCAAACTCACAGGAAGCATTGCAAACGCCATCCGTATCGAGCGCGTAAGATTTGAGCTCCGCATAGTGTGTGGTTGCGGCGCAAAGCGCGTTTTTCTCGCGTACCGCCTCCAAAATGGAAACGGCAAGCGCCGCGCCCTCGACGGGGTCTGTTCCCGCGCCCACCTCGTCGAAGAGGACGAGGCATCTGCCCTCGATGTTTGCGAGCATTTCCACGATATGCACCATATGCGAGGAGAACGTGGAAAGCGATTGCTCGATGCTCTGTTCATCACCGATATCCGCGAGGATATCGTCGAAAATGCACATCACCGAGCCGTCAGCCACGGGGATATGAAGTCCCGATTGGGTCATGATGGCAAAAAGTCCGAGGGTTTTGAGGGTAACGGTCTTACCGCCCGTATTCGGGCCCGTGATGACAAGGGTATCGAAATCCTTGCCGAGGGAAACGGTGATGGGCACGACCTTGTCCGCGGAAATAAGCGGATGGCGTGCACGGAGCAGATTCATTTCTCTTGCCGCCGTGATCTGGGGGGCGATGGCATCGAGCTTATAGGAAAATTGGCTCTTGCCGAAAATAAAGGCAAGGAGCGTCAGATTGCGATAGTTTTCAAGGAGTGCGGAGGCGATCATGGCGATATCGGCGGAAAGCTCGGAGAGGATTCTTTCGATCTCATCTGCCTCCTGTCTTTCGAGCAGGCGAAGCTCGTTGTTGGCTTCAACAACGGAAAGCGGTTCGATAAAGAGCGTCGCGCCCGAAGCGGACGTGTCGTGAACCAGACCCTTGATCTCATTTTTGTATTCCTGCTTGACGGGGATAACGTATCTGCCGTCGCGCATGGTAACGATGGATTCCTGCAAGAATTTGGAGTAAGCGCCGCCGCTGATGTATTTTTGCAAGGAATCGCGTATTCTGTTGTTTTCCGTCCGCATTTTGCGGCGGATATTGTAAAGCGTATCGCTTGCGGTGTCGGCAACCATGTCTTCACCTGCGATCGCGCGGTCGATCTTATCTTCTAATTTTTTATTGGGGACAAGGCGCATGAAATATTCATCAAGCGCGGTCTCCTCTGTGCGGTTCTCTTTGCGGTATTCCTGTACCGCACGGGAAGCGGAAAGCATTCTGCCGACGGCGAGGACCTCGCCAATCGAAAGAACAGCGCCCTTATCTGCGCGTTCCACAGCCGCCGTAATATCGGAAACACCGCCAAACGGGGGCATTCCCTTGGTCATCTGCATCGTCTTTGCGGTGTCCGTTTCCGCGAGCATTCGTCTGACCGTACCGATAGCACGCGAGGGACGAAGCGCACGCGCAAGCTCCTTTGAGCCTTCTGTCGGACAAACCGATGCGAGCATTTCCCGTATCTTATCAAATTCGAGCGTTGTCATCGCTCTGTCAAAATTTTTTCTCTTTTCCATTTGTACTTTTCTTGCCGGCAAGAAAAGATACCAAAAGAACCGCAAGGGACAAAGCCCCTTGACCCGATTTGGTTGTGTTCGTTCTTGCCGTAGGTTTCTGTGTTTTGGGGATGTATATGCGGATTTTCACCGCTTTTTGTAGGGACGACCATTGGTCGTCCGTCTTTATTTCTTGATCTGCATGAGTTTCTTTTCCCATTTCAAGCGTTCATTGCGCTTTTTTATGAGTTCCAATTCCGTTTGTCTGTTGGGGTGCAAATGGGGAAAGGTCATCAGATAATCAAAATTTTCCCAGCTTTCTGTGATTCGCATCACTTTTTTCTGTCCTCTGTGGATAAAAACCGCCGCGCTTTTGAAATCCCAGCGAGGTCTTGCAGACCACGTAACCTCCGCAAGCGGATATTCCACATCCTTGTGGAAAGGTCTTTGTATAAGGATCGTCTTTTTCCCAAAGGTAACTTTGCATTTGGATGCGTAAATCTCATAGAAGCACATGAGAAAGAAGATGGCTGTCAAGGGGAGCAATATAAACAAATACGGATGCCAAAGAAGTCCGCCGAGAATCGGCAGGAGATTTGCAAACGCGGCACCGATCAGCTTCCCTCGCATATCCTTGATTTGCCAAGTAATTTCTTGCATTCGTGCTCCTTTCTGTCAATCCTCAAGCCTTCCCCACTGGGGAAGGGGGACCGTTTTGCTTTGCAAAATGGTGGATGAGGAGAGCAATGTATTCGATCACTTCTAAACCTTTTCTCCTCATCCGACACGCCTTTCGGCGCGCCATCTTCTCCGCCGAAGAAGGCTAAAGCATCATCGCAATTTTGAAGCCCACGTATGTAAGCGCGGAGAGAATGAGCAAATAGATCAATGCGATCTCGATTTTCACATAGGTCTGTATCGTCTTTTTTTCGATCGTTTCATCTCGTTTCACGCGGAATGTGAGAACGGCGATCACCGCGAGTGCAACAAGACAGATCGTGAAAAATACGATATCAACGAGCCATTTCATAATAGTTCCTTTTTGCCGTCAATCATCAAGCGAAACGGCTTGAAATTCGCCAAGGCGGGGTTTATCCTTGGGCGCACGCTTGAGCAGGTCATAGCGAAATTTTCTGCAAACGTGATCTGCGCGTACCACACCTTTTTTCTCGCAGATCATATCGTCGTCTGCGCCGTCCGCTGTCGGAAGCGAGGTCGCAAACTCACAAAACGCACAAAAACGCTCGATATTTTCGTCTTTTTCCTTCTTTTTCACCATGATAAAATCGTCCTTTCTTTTCCCACAAAACGAGTCCGAAAAAGCGGTCGGTTTTTCATGGGCATTGTATCTCATTTCTATTATACAGCATTCCTTTCTGTTTTTCCACACTTTTTTGAAAAATTATTTTATTTTTTATAGGATTTATGGTGAAAATGCCCGTAAATATCATAGAAATCCAAAAAAGTCCAAGCGGTTTTTCTGCCAAAACGCAGAAAAGCGGCGCAAATCCTGCCGAAAACATCATGGTCATACATTTCCCTTTCAGATAAAAAGAGAGCGAAAGCATTGCTTTTTCTGCGCGGTCTGCTGCCTGCAAAAATACGGAAATTCCGCCGAATCCAAGCAATGCACCACATAAAACGAGCTTTCCGAAGGTCGAAAAATTTACTTCCGAGGCTCGAAAAATGCCGCTTGAAAGTTCAAAAATTCCTGCAAAAAATGCCCAAAACACATCCGAAAACGGCAAAAAAGCGCGAAAAATCTGCAAAAAAATGCCCGTCAAGACCGAAAAAAAGACCACGTATCCGCAGACAGAGATCATTGCCAAGGCACTTTCCGAAACAGCCGACGTGAAAACGGCAGAAACAGTGGCAGGCGTTTTTTCATCGAATTTCAAGGAAGAAAGCGCTTCTTTTCTGCGCCCTGCGGTGAGGCTCACGGCAAGGAGCGCCGCGGCGGTCTGCGCCAAAAAAAGCATCCTACCGATCTTTGCGGAATCGAAGACCAAGCCCCCGACCGTGCCGATGACAAACGATGCACCCGCATTGTTACAAAACGGCAAAAGACTTTCCGCTTCTTCTTTTTTCATATCCCCTCTTGCAACAAGGTCAGAGAGGATATGCGCGCCCACGGGAAACCCGGAAAGAAAACCCAGAAAAAGTGCAGAAAAACCGCCCGCAGACACGCCAAAAATCGAAAAAAGACGGGAAATCGGCGTTTTCCCAAGCTTTTCACAAACGCCCGATTTTACGAAGATCTTAGCACAAACAGAAAACGCAAATAAAGACGGAAAGACCTTTTCTGCAAACAAGATCGCGGATTTTCGTATCATTTCCCCTGTTTCCATCGGATACAAAACAGAATACAGCATCATAAGCGCAGACAAAAAAAGAAGTCCGAAAAGTGATTTTTGTGTATGTTTTTGTTGTATTGCCGCCACCTCCCGCATATTTTTAAGATATCATCAGTTTATGCAAACAGATCGTATTTCAGTAATTTTAAGCAAAAAGTTTCATTTTTCCGTAAACGAAAGGAACGCACCATGAGAAGCAACAGAAAGCCGAAATCTTGCAAACCGCCAAGGATCCCGATCATGCCAAAAGAGATTTTGGAGATCGTGGAACGCGGACAAATTCTGATATCGGGCGTTAAGGGTATCGATGATTACTGTCCCTGTGCGGTCCGCATCCGAACGGCAAAGGGGATCCTAGAGATTTCGGGAACGATGCTGACGCTTTGCTGGGCAGGAGAAAAAAGGTTGCTTCTGAAGGGGAATTTGGAGCAGGTTTGTTTTTTACTGAAATGACTTTTTCAAGATGTTTTTTCTTTTGACAAAAGAAGGGGTCAACTTTTTTCTTTTTGAAAGAAAAAAGTTGCAAAAAAGAAGCAAAAACCTTGCAGGTTTATCGCTTATTGATTTTGAAAGTTCGTTTTCGCGTTCTCCTATCGGCTATCACCCGCCTCAAAGAACGCGGTCGTATCGTCGCTTTCGTCCAATGTCGCGTAATTCATGTCGGCGAAATTGGTTTACCGCAGACGTGCTCGCGCTCAGTGAAAAAAATGCTTGCCGAACGGCGCTAAAGCGCCGTCACAAATAAAATCCGATGTGTCTGCCCCTCGGCGTGGTTCCGCCGTGATGTCCCGGAGGTGTCGCCACCGGAGGGCTCAATGAACTTGTTCATTGAGAATCCGTGCGGGGAGCCGATTTCTCTAAGACGCAACATTCGCGCCTTGGTCAAGCGGAATTTACCCTGCGAACAAAGTGAGCATTTCGATGCTATTCAGACTTTATGCTAACTAAAGTAGGGGGTTAGCTTTGTTCGTAATATGGCTTGCAAATTTCTTTTGGTTCTTTTCTTGTTTTGCACAAGAAAAGAACATATCACTTTTTTCTTGCAACAAGAAAAAAGTTGATGAAATAATAAAAAACAATAAAAAAATAGAAACGAAAAGAAGAAAGGATACCCTATGTCCCTCATTGAATATTTCCGAAGCGCATACGAGATCACCATAGACGAAAAGGGCGCCCGTGCCGCCCTTGATTTTCTCGTGCGCTACGATATCCCCTTTTATCACCTCGAATGTAAAGACGAGCGCGTTTCCTTTCGGATGTACGCGCCGTATTTCCGAGAATACGCCGCGCGTAGGCGCGAGAGACGTTTTTCGGGCGAAACGCGAAAAAGGCTCGGCTTTGCAGTTCTGATTTCCCAATATAAAGCGCGCGCAGGTCTTTTTGCCGGCGGACTTTTCGGTATCTTTTTGCTCGTGTTTTCCTCTCTTTTCGTTTGGGATATCACCGTTTCGGGCAACGAAACGATTCCCGAAAGTGTGATCCTGGATGCGCTCGAAGAGCACGGATTGAAGCTCGGTTCGTTCATCCCCTCCCTTGATACAGAACGCATGGAAGGCGTTGTGATTCTAGAGGTTGACGGACTTTCCTTCGTCAGCATCAATCTGCGCGGCACCGTTGCAGGGGTCGAGATCAGCGAACGAGAAGCCAACACGGAGATCTGCGATATCACGTCTCCATCCAACCTTGTAGCTTCCATGGATGGGCAGATCACCGCCTTGGAGATCACGGGCGGCGCAAGCAAGGTAAAGCTTGGCGAGATCGTCAAAAAAGGCGATCTTCTCGCAAGCGGCATCATCGATTCCGCTGCACTCGGATACAGACTCGTCAGGGCACGCGGGACCGTTTCTGCACGCACGACGATGTGTTATGATATCCAAATTCCGCTCGAAATCACCGAAAAAGTTTATACGGGAGAGATCAAGAGCTGTCATTCCATAAAATTTTTTTCAAAAACGATAAATTTTTTCAGAAAGGACAACATTTCCGAGGAAAGTTGTGATAGAATAGAAGAAGAACGCCGAATTTATCTCTTCGGTAAAATCAAGCTCCCCATTTTTGTCATCAAGACCACCTATGCGGAATATGAAATGAAAACGCGCACGATGACGGAAGAGGAGGCTCTGCAAAAAGCAAAGGAAAAACTCCGTTTTGAAAGTGAGCAGGACCTTGCCGACGCAGAGATCTTGGCAAGACATACGAATGTTTTCTGCAACGGCGAGACCCTTTTTCTGACGGAAAAGGTGGAATGTATCCTCAATATTGCAGAGGAAGTTAAGATCGGAACAGAAGCTGATTAACAGAAAAAAATACAGGAGTTTACCTAAATGTACGAAAAATCACTGCTTACCAACAGCGCAGAACAAACTGCCGCCATTTTCGGCAATTTCGACCACAATATGGATATCATCGAAAAAGCCTTCGGTGTTTCCGTTACCAACCGCCAGACCGACAAGGCGCTCGGCGACGCCATCATCATCCACGGCGAGGATTCCGATGCCGTACTTGGCGCACACGCGGCGCTTGAATATCTGAAGGGCATGACCGAAATGGGTACGGAGCTGAGCGATCAAAGCGTGGAATACGTCGTTTCCATGGTAAAAAGCGGCGAAAAGCTTGAGCGCTTCGGAGACGATTGCATCTGCGTTACCACGCGCGGAAAGCCCATCAAGGCAAAGACTCTCGGTCAGAAAAAATACATCGAAGCCATCAAGAAAAATACCGTCGTGCTCGGCATCGGCCCTGCCGGTACGGGTAAGACATTCCTTGCCGTCGCGGCGGCATCCACCGCGCTTCGCAATAAGGAGATCTCACGCATCATTCTGACCCGTCCCGCCGTGGAAGCGGGCGAAAAGCTCGGTTTTCTCCCCGGCGACCTGCAAACCAAGATCGACCCCTATCTGCGCCCGCTCCACGATGCGCTCTTCGAAATGCTCGGTGCAGAAGCATACCAAAAGCATATCGAACGCGGCACGATCGAGATCGCGCCTCTTGCCTATATGCGCGGCAGAACGCTTGACGACAGCTTCATCATTCTTGACGAAGCACAGAACACCACGCCCGAGCAAATGAAAATGTTCCTCACCCGTCTCGGCTTCAATTCCAAAGCCGTTGTAACGGGCGATATCACGCAGACCGACCTGCCCGCAGGTGCGCGAAGCGGTCTTGTGGAAGCGATGCGTATTTTGCGCGACATCGAAGGCATCAAGATCCACGAGTTTTCCGAGCGCGACGTCGTTCGCCATAAGCTCGTGCAGAGGATCATTCTCGCGTATGAAAAATACGAGCGCGAAAAGAAGATCAAAAACGAAAAATTCCGCGTCGTAAAAAAAGATAATATGAGGAAAGACAACAAATGAAGCTGAAACTGTATTTTACCAACGAGCAAGACAAAGTCAAAATTTCTTTCAAGATACGCTCACTCATCAAAAAAGCCGTCAAGGAAACCTTGACGGAAGAAAAATTCGAATATCCTGCGGAGATCTCCGTCAGCTTCGTGGATAACCAAAAGATCCACGAGCTGAACCGCGAATACCGCGAAAAGGACAGACCGACGGACGTGCTTTCCTTCCCTATGTGGGAAAAGGAAGAGCTTTCGGACGGCTCTGCTCTTGACGGACACGCCGTAACGCTCGGCGACATCATCATTTCTGCCGAAAAAGCCCAAGCACAGGCTGAAGAATACGGACACAGCATCGAACGTGAGATCACGTTCCTTTCCGTCCATTCTACCTTGCATCTCCTCGGTTATGACCATGAAATTTCCGAAGAAGACGAAAAGTATATGAATAAAAAACAGGAGGATGTCCTCGTGAAGATCGGTCTTCCGAGAAAATAACGCACAAGACCCATGAAAAAGACATTAGCACTAATCCTTACAGCGGCACTTTTCATTCTGACCGCCTGTCAAAACGGCACGCACTCCGAAACCACGGAAGCAACCACGAGTGTTTCCAAGGAAGAAAACACTTCCACCGAAACAACGCTCACTACCACCACCACCACTATTGAAACAAGTGCCGTAAGCACCTATCCCCCGGCTACCGTTCCTACACTCGAATGGACCACAGCACAAACCACGACCACAGGCCCCATAACACCTGTCATCCCCGAAGACGCTTCCAAGGAACTCGTATTCATTACATACGGAAATGGAACCTGTTATCTTGACAGACGTGGCGATTGCACCGACACCGAAATCAAGATTCCACCATATAGTCCCGCAGGCGATCGCGTCATTCACATAAACGAAAACGCATTCCGCGGAGACACCGACCTCATCAGCGTTTTGATCCCCGAAAGCGTAATCACCATTGGCGCAAGCGCTTTCGCCGATTGCACCTCACTGGTTTCGGTGCAATTCGAAAATGAACCTACAACGCTGCCTACCGCTATCTTTCGCGGCTGTGTTTCGCTTTCCGACATCACACTTCCGGAATCTCTCACCGAGATCGGCGATCAAGCCTTTTACGGCTGTACCTCTTTGCAAACGGTCGGATTCCCAAGCCGCCTCGCTCGAATTGGCAACAGCGCTTATGAAAAATGCACCTTGAAATATCTCAATTTCCCGTCTTCTTTGATCTCGATCGGAGATAGAGCCTTCCATTCCTGCAGTATGCTGATTCACGTAGGCTTTTCCGAAGGTTTGGTATCGATCGGCACAGAGGCATTTTATAACTGCTTGACGATGAAAGAGGTCGTTCTCCCTTCCACGCTCCGCAGTGTGGGCAAAGATGCTTTCAATTTTCAAAACCTGAACATCTTCACGCTCTATGAGCACGCATACTACCTTCCCAGCGCAACCAATCCTCACTTTTTGCTCGTCAAGTCGGATTCGCCCTTTGTCCAATCCTTCGTGATCCACCCCGACACGGAGCTGATTGCCGGCGAAGCCTTTCTCGGATGTTCCCTGCCGGAATCTCTGAACCTTCCTCATGCGATCCGCGGCATCGGTGATCGCGCCTTCGCGCTTTGCACACATCTCGAAGAGATTTATCTGGACAATAGTCTGGAATACATTGGCAAGCAGGCATTCTTGAATTGCCCGATCCAAAATCTCATCATTCCCTTCAATGTACGTTTGATCGATGAACGCGCTTTTGAACACGGTGAAATGCAAAAGATCACACTCAATAGCGGCGAAAGACTTGGAGATATGGCGTTTGCCTTCTCTGCGGCACAAACGATCACACTTACGCCGCGCACAAAAAATCTCCCTTACCGACTCTTTTACGGAGCATCCTATATGCATGAGATCCGTTTCCTCGGAACGATCGAGCAATGGAATGCCCTCTCCAAGGATGAGAATTGGGATAGCGGCATGGGCGGAAAAACACCCGAGGGATTGCCTCTCGACACCTATACCGTTCATTGCACCGACGGCGACATCATACTCCCCGTCAACCATAATTGATAAAAAGCGATCGATCTACCCGAATTTCCATGAGAAAATCGGCAAAGATCGATCACTTTTATTCTTTTACGCTATGATAAAAATCCAAAGTGGAATAATTCTTTTCGAGATGGCAGGCGATATACTTTTCCGCAACGCTTGCAAAATCCGTAAGCGCCTCGTCCTTCAGCTCAAAGGCAAAAATACGCTCAGGCTTGGAATAGACAGCGTATCGCATCGCCGCAAAAACAGACGCAGACAAAACGGAAATCAGCTGTCCCGTCGGATAGATGCCTTCGTTCTCATTTCTTCTTTCGGCAAATCTCTCCGTCAAAAGCGATGCCGCACGAAAGCATTCCTCGCAACGAAACGTACCGTTTGAAACGTCAAAATATAAGACCTCAAGATCGGAGCTTCCGCATCCGTCGCAAGCGACAAGATTCGGCATAAAGCCTGCGATCGCCGCCGCACGCAACTCAAAAACGCCCTTGACAAGCGGCATAGGCTTTTTTCTTGTGGCAATGGTATGAAAGGAATTGAGCACAAGGCGCATGAGACTTTCCTCAGGCTCATCCTCGATGGCGATATCCGCGGCAACATCGGCAATATAGCTTGCGAGTGCCGCCCCCTCCAAGGTATCGCGGATATGATAAAAGCTTTCGATCAGCTCCCCTGTACGCAGATAATAGGTCGTTTTCGTGCGGGAAACGGTGTATTCGCCATAGGTGAAAAGCTGTGTCGCCGTAAAAAGCGGACTTTTCAGACGCTTGGCGCCTCTGGCATAGACGGATATCTTGCCATGCTCGGCAGTAAGCACCGTCATGATCTTATCATAATCACCATAGGGCGTTTCCTTTAGCACGATACCTTTGACCGTTTCGACCATAGAAGACTCCTTTCTCGAAAATTTCGTAATACGGAAACAAAAAGCGGGCAAAGCCCGCTTTTGATATTTTGAAACATAACGTGCGATCGAGCTTACCGATCATTCTTCCTTGAAGCCAAAGTTTGCAACAACAGCAGAGCTTTCTCTCCAGTTTTCCTTGACCTTTACCCAAAGATCGAGGAAGACCTTGACACCAAAGAATTTTTCCATATCTTCTCTTGCCCAAGAGCCGATCTTTTTGAGCATTTCACCGTTTTTACCGATAATGATGGGCTTATGGGAATTGCGTTCGCAGAAGATCTCTGCGCGGATGGAAAGAAGATCCTTTTTCTCCTTGAAGCTTTCGATGACAACTGCCGTACCGTGAGGGATCTCATTGCCAAGCGCATTGAGAAGCTTTTCGCGGATGATCTCGGATGCAATGGCGCGTTCGGGCTGATCCGTGATGATATCGTCCGGGAAGAACCACGGACCTTCCATCGCAAATTTTTCGATCTCATCCAGAATGATCGTAACGTTTTCACCGTTTTTCGCGGAAATCGGGATCACCGCGTCAAAGGTATGATATTCCGCAAAGCGCGCGATGGTATCGCCGATCTCGCGTGCATTGGATATATCGGTCTTATTGATGATCAGCACGGTGGGGATATGTGCGCCTTCAAAACGGCGGAGCAGTTCCTTTTCCACTGGGCCGACACGATCGCCCGCTTCCACGAGAAGAAGCACGATATCCACGTCTGCCGCGGCGCCGTCGGCAACCTTCATCATATACGAGCCAAGCTTATCCTTGGGCTTATGGATGCCGGGAGTATCGAGGAAAACGAACTGTGTTTCGTCCTTGGTAAGGATACCCGTGATACGGGTTCTTGTGGTCTGCGGTTTGGGGGATACGATGGAGATATGTTCGCCGAGAAGTGTATTGAGAAGTGTGGATTTACCAACGTTCGGTCTGCCGATGAGAGCAGCAAAAAGATTCTTTTTCATAGGAGTCCTTTCAGAGGGTTCTTATTTTTTTATATAACAGATATTAAGATTTTTTATGTAAGCGTTTCTTTTTCAGATAGGCGCGCAAGCGTTTATCCATATCGAGGACGGTATCCATCAGGAAGATCGCAAGAGCGATGGCGCCGACACAGAGAATGGCACCAAGCAACGTTTCGCCCGCGTCGCCTTCCCCGTACATGATAAAATACACCGATTTATAGATGCTGATACCGGGAACGAGCGGAAGCAAGCCTGTAATGAGGAAGATGATGACAGGCGTTTTCAAGGCACGCGCGTTGATATGCGAGAAAAGATCGACAGCGAGGGTCGCATAGAAGGTCGCCACGACACCCGATGCACCGAAATAATCGGCAACGAGATAGACCGCCCAGGAGATCGCACCGCAAAGCGCACAGTAAGGCATCAAGCGCGGATGTATCTCAAAAAGCAAGGCGAAGCCGACCACGGCGATGGCAGAGCAAGCCGTTGCCGCAAGGAATCGAACAAACGTATCGACGGAAAGATTAAAGGAAAGGATGAGGGTATCCGCAAAACCGCACACATTGGCGATCGCCATACCTGCACCGACACCGACGGCAACCATCGCGGCAACACAAAAGGCCTCGATCGCACGTGCACCGCCAGAAAGATGGTCTCCATGTAAAATATCTCGTGCGGCATTGGTCATGGCAAGCCCCGGAACGAGAGGCATGATACCGCCGATGATCATACATTGCGCTTGAAGCGAAATATCAAAAAGCTGTCTGGATAAAAATGCGACGATGACCGCCGTAACGGTAACCACCGCACTCGCCACGATACAAGTTACAAATCCCTTTCCGATCTTCGGACCGAGATAAATATTGACAAAGCCTACTGCAAGTCCGCAGAACAGCGTACAGATCGCGTCTCCGAAATTGCCGCCAAACATGACGCAAAAGCCACAAGATGCCAAAATATACCCCAAAAGGATCATCAAATTGGTATATCTGCGCTTATTTTTGATCTCATTCAGCTTTGCGATCGCTTCATCAAGGGTGATCTTTCCCGAACAAAACTCGCGGGAGACCTGATTGACGTCCGCAACACGGCCAAGATTATTCGAAACGCCGGGAACGCGCTCCGTGATCGAAAGATTCACGCTCGAGGGGTCGGAAAGTGTTACGACAAATCCCGTTGGGAAAACCATTGCCTCCGCGTGCTCAAAATTCGTCGTGCTTAAAATTCTCTGCATCGTATCCTCAACACGATGTGTTTCAGCGCCCGAGGAGATCATAAGGACACCGGCAAGCGATGCCATATTCAGCAGTTTTCTGTAATATTCGGGAGATTCCAAGGATATCGCTCCTTTCGGAATGAAATTTTCAAAACTCGTATTTATTATTATACGATAGTTTTGAAACTTTTTCAATATCTAATCACAAAATTGTAAGGAAGAAACGAAAAAGTCCGCTTTCGCGGACTCTTTCACGTTTATTATCGCCTTTTTGCCATCAGCTTGCCGAATATACCCTGAAAATCCGATGTTTCGGCAATCCGAAAAAATCATATCCGGCGTTTAATCATCCGAATTGATCCATGAGCCGTATGGCCACTTATATTCAGAAGAAAAGAGAAAGTGGCGAGGGTCAGAGGATGGATTCAAACGAAACTCCACATAATGCGGACCGTCATTCAGATACAATACGATGCGGCACTTTAAGGTCTCGCTCCTTGCCATATCGCGGATATGCATCTGATAATACAAGGCGTATTCCTCGGGGAACTCAAAGATCGGAAGCATATTTTCGCTGATACCAAGCTTATATTCATAGCTGCTTTCACGCGGAGTCAAGCCTGCCTCGGCTTCTTCCTCGACGATATACGGCATACGCACCCAAGCACCGACGCCTTCAAACATCGCCGCCTCATAAATTTCAAGATAGGGCGAGCCGTACTGTGTGATCGGCTTTCCCGTTTTGCTTGTGATCTGCAAGGTTACCGTACGCGGAAGGGATTCATAGATTTCATCCGAAATGCCCGTGATCTCGATCTCATAGTCCCGGGAGGGCTCATACTCATAATCGGGAGATATCGTCCAAGGATAGAACATCCAGGACATTCGCGGCGACCAATCGCTAAGCATTCTGCCGCCCTTTTGAAATTCGGGGACCGCCTCGGTCGTGGTCTCCACAGTGGTTGTTTTTTCTGCCGTCGTTGTTTCTGCCGTTGTTGTTTCCGCGGACGTGGTTTCACCCGTCGTTGTTCCGATGGGCGGCGTTTCGTTGCAAGCGGCGAGCAAAAGAAGACAAGATGCCGCTAAAAGCCATGCAATTATGTTTTTGAATTTCATGGGGCACCTCCTGAGTAGTGGTGATTTCAAAATTTCCGTCATACAGGTGTTGCTGTTACATAGAAATATACATAATGTGGACCGTCATTCAAATAGAAAACGATTCTGTAATCTCCGGACTCGTAGGTGGTGGACGGAGACAGCCCATCCCCCAAATGATCGCGGTTCTGCAGGTCTATCATATAATCGCCTTCCCCATTTGCGTATTCGAGCTTTCCTTGTTTATTTTCCGCCACATTGGCATATGGCACTCGAATCCATCCCTCAACGCCCGAAACCGTTACGCCTTTGTATTCCAAATAGGCTGTGCCCACTTGCCAAAACGGTTCTCCCGTTTTGTTTACGATATGACAAGTGATCTCGTATGGCATCGACCAAAAGCTTGGAATTTCTCTCTTTTTTTCCGCGTTCATTATTATAAAGGAAAAATCATATTTTTCAGAGGATTCCATTTCGTATTCGGGCGTAAAAAGCCATTCATCAAATCCCGGTGCGATCCACAGATCCACCTTGGGCGAGTTGGTTTGCGAAGCAGGCGGAAACACATATGTTTCCGTTAAAAGCGAAGTGCTTTCCGCCGTTGTTGTTTCCGCGGACGTGGTTTCACCCGTCGTCGTTTCGATGGGCGGCGTTTCGTTGCAAGCGGCGAGCAAAAGAAGACAAGATGCCGCTAAAAGCCATGCAATTATGTTTTTGAATTTCATGGGATACCTCCTTTTTTGTGATCTCAATTTTTCTTATTTTACCACAAAAAAACATTTTTGTCAACGACGTCCTCATTTGCGTGATGTAAACATATTGTAAACACAAGCAAACTCTCTCATTTTTTGGAAAAAATCCGCTCGTCCTTGTTGACAAAACAACAAGACCGTTGTATAATAAATTCGTTGATGACTCAACAAGTCTGTTTTTTTAATTTTTTTGAAGAAATTGAAAAGACCCCGTAGAAAAACCAAAAAAGATGTGATATAATATATACTGTATTTTTCATAAACGCTTTGCGATCGATTTTTGAATTTTATATTTTTCTATATGAGGAGTCATTCCATGAACACCATTTCCTTTGACAACGACCAATATATTTCAATGCAATCACAGAAAATTCTCGAAAGAATCGCGTATTTCGGCGGTAAGCTCTACCTCGAATTCGGCGGCAAGCTTTTCGATGATTTTCATGCCTCCCGCGTACTGCCCGGTTTCCATCCCGACAGCAAGATCAAGATGCTCTATGAGCTCCGCGACCGCGCAGAGATCATCATTGCCATTTCTGCGGGCGATATCGAAAAAAACAAGCGCCGCGGCGACCTTGGCATCACGTACGACCTCGATGCGCTTCGTCTCATCGACGCATTCCGCGGTATCGGTCTTTACGTTGGCAGCGTTGTCATCACACAATATGCAGACCAGCCGACCGTGAAGGTCTTCCAAAGACGCTTGGAAGCCCTCGGCATCAAGGTCTACCGTCATTATCCCATCGAAAATTATCCCTATGATATCAAAGGCATCGTCAGCGATGACGGCTTTGGTAAAAATGATTATATCGAAACCTCTCGTGAGCTTGTCGTCGTAACCGCACCCGGTCCCGGCAGCGGCAAGATGGCGACCTGTCTTTCTCAGCTCTATCACGAGCACAGACGCGGTATCCGCTCGGGCTACGCGAAATTTGAAACCTTCCCGATCTGGAATATTCCGCTCGGACATCCCGTCAATCTCGCGTATGAAGCCGCGACCGCCGATATGGGCGACGTCAACATGATCGACCCCTATCATCTGGAGGCTTACGGCGTTTCCACTGTCAACTACAACCGCGACGTGGAGATCTTCCCCGTTTTGAAGGTCATGTTTGAAAAAATCTACGGCGAATGTCCCTACAAGAGCCCCACGGATATGGGCGTCAATATGGCAGGAAACTGCATCATCAACGACGAGGCGGCAAGAGAAGCCTCCTGCAACGAGATCATCCGCCGTTACTATACCGCGCTTTGCAACGTCAAGCAGGGTACGGGCGAAAAGACTGAGGTCCAGAAGATCGAGGTCATCATGAATAAGCTCGGTATTACGGGCGAAATGCGCGCCCCCGTCAAGCCTGCGCTCGAAAGAGAAGCGGCAACGAATGCACCTGCCGCAGCCATCGAGCTTTGCGACGGCAAGATCATCACGGGCAGAACCTCCGAGCTTCTCGGCACCTGCTCCGCAATGCTTCTCAATGCGCTCAAATACCTCGCGGAGCTTCCCGACGAAACGCTCCTCATTTCCCCCACCATCATCGAGCCCATTCAAGCACTGAAGATCAACCATATGGGCAATCGCAATCCGCATTTGCATATGGACGAGATCCTCATCGCGCTTGCCGTTTCCGCCGTTACGGACGAAAACGCGGCAAAGGCTCTTGCGCAACTTCCCAAGCTCAAGGGAACACAGGCGCACTCCACCGTGCTTCTTTCCCGCGCGGATGAAAACGTTTTCAAAAAGCTTGGCATCGCACTCACCTGCGAACCGAAATATCAAACGAATCAGCTTTTCCACGGCTAAGCGGAAAGCCACACCCAAAAATACCGCTATTTTCGCTCACAAGACCCTCGCGTTTTGTGAGCGTATTGCTATACGGGTATCACATAGCAATACACCTCATCCACCGTTTTGCAAGACAAAACGGTCCCCCTCCTCTCAGAGGGGAAGGCTGCTTGCATGAAAATTAAAAATTTACATAAGGGAGTTACACTATGAAACAAACAGATCCTAAGTATCAAGCGTTATTCACCCCTTGGAAGATCGGCAATGTGGAGATCAAGAATCGCATCGTCATGTGTCCGATGGGCGGCACCTCGCTTTTCGGCTGGTTTGAGCTGACAGGTTGTCATTTTGACAAGGAAGCCGCAAAGCTTTTCCTCGAAAGAGCGAAAAACAACGTCGGTCTGATCATTCCCGGCATCGCTCCCCTGCGCGATACGTTCTGGGGAAAATGGCTTTGGCAGAACCCGAAAATGTTTGAAGAGCTCAAGGTCTTTATGGATGAGATCCACAAAACAGGTGCAAAGCTCTTCATCCAGCTGACCGCAGGCATGGGACGCTCTTGGGCGATCACCGAGCTCGTTGCCCCTCTGCACAAAAACAAATTCACTCGCGCGATCTTAAAGCCGATCTTGGATACCTCTCATGAGCTTGCCTCCCCCAGCCCCCAAAAATCCCGTTGGGCGCATGACATCGAATGTCCCGAAATGACCGTAGAACAGATCCATGAGATCATCGAGGCTTTTGCTAAAACTGCCAAACTTTGTAAGGAAGCAGGCGTTGACGGCGTAGAGGTTCACGCGGTACACGAGGGCTATCTCCTTGACCAATTTGCCATCGAATTTTTCAATAAGCGGACCGACGAATGGGGCGGTTCGTTTGAAAACCGTTACCGCTTTGCGACCGAAGTCGTCAAAGCCATCAAGGAAGCCTGCGGCAAGGATTATCCCGTTTCTCTCCGTTATTCCGTAGAATCCAAGATGAAAGGCTTCTGCGAGGGCGCCATGCCCGGCGAGGATTACGTCGAGGTCGGCAGAAATATGGAAGAATCCGAAAAAGCGGCAAAATATCTCGAGGATGCAGGCTACGATATGCTCAACGCGGATAACGGCACGTATGACTCCTGGTATTGGGCGCATCCGCCGATGTATATGCCCCAGAACTGCAACCTTGACGACGTTGCACACATCAAGAAATTCGTAAACATCCCTGTCGTCTGCGCAGGCCGTATGGAACCCGACGTCGCCGCCGAGGCGATCGCAGAGGGCAGGATCGACGCGATGGGCGTTGCCCGTCAGTTCCTCACAGACCCCGAATGGATCACCAAGCTCATCGAGGACAGACTTGAGGATATCAAGCCCTGTATCTGCTGTCATAGCGGCTGCTTCAACTTCTCCTCCTCCAAGGGTCATGCCAATACCCAGGACCTCACCGACACGATGGGTCTTGCGCGTTGCGCACTCAATCCCGAGACCATGCAATCGAAGAAATATCACCTTGAACCCGCGAAAAAGGCGAAAAAGATCGCCGTTATCGGCGGCGGCATCGGCGGTATGGAAGCGGCACTCGTGCTTGCAAAACGCGGTCATACCGTAACCCTTTACGAAAAAACAGATAAGCTCGGCGGTGTCTTCATCGCGGCGGCGGCACCCTCCTTCAAGGAAAAGGATAAGGCGCTCATCACCTGGTATATCCGCGAGCTTACCAAATATCCCACCATCACCGTCAAGATGAACACCGAGATCAAGGATATCGCATCGCTTGATGCCGATGAAGTCATCGTCGCAACGGGGGCTGTCGCCAGACGCACCCCGATCAAGGGTGTAGAAAAGAGCATCGAAGCGGTCGATTACCTCCTCGATAAGAAAGCAGTCGGCGAAAACGTCGTCGTTATCGGCGGCGGTCTGACAGGCTGTGAGATCGCATATGACCTCTATCTCAAGGGCAAAAAGCCCGTCATCGTGGAAATGCAGGACGACCTCATCACCACAAAGGGCGTCTGCCTTGCCAACACCAGCTATCTCCGCGACTTCTTCAAGACGAACAAGGTTCCCGTACATCTTGAAACAGGCGTTTCCGAAATCGCAGACGGTGCCGTTACCGTTAAGCATAAGGACGGCACGACCGAGACCATTCCCGCGGATTCCGTCATTCTCTCCGTCGGTTATACCTCTGCTCCCATCGCGGAAAAGAAGAAGAACGTCCATATCATCGGCGACGCCAGCGCCGTCGGCAATCTCCGCACCGTTATTTGGGGCGCGTGGGATGCTTGCATGAAGATTTAAGAAGAAAAATATCAGCCTTCCCCTTGGGGGGAAGCCTTTTGAACAAAATCCATTATCACGAAAGGAATCAGTCTTATGTTTCTCACAGATGAACAGCAAGCGATACTGAATGGCGCAAAGGGCGAGACCATGGCAAAGGTCATGGAATCCGTCGTGCGCTACGGTGAACTTTTCGGCGCAGAAAAACTCGTTCCCGTTACAAGCAAATATAACCATCTCGTTACCTCGTTTGGTCTCAAAATGATCACCCCCGTTTATGATCTGATGGATAGACTCATCAAGGACGGCGCGATCTCCAAGCAGAAATTCTCTCTTGACCCCAGACCGCTCGACAAAAACGTACCCGCAAACTTCATTCAGAATCTCATTTTCAATAAATTCATGTATGCAAAGCAGGATTTCTATGAAAATCAGCTGGAACAGCTCGGTATGATGGATAAGGACGCTTTCACCTGCGCTTGCTATATGGACGAGGTCGGCAATAAGCCCGAAAAGGGTGAGGTCCTCTCTTGGGCAGAATCCTCTGCCGTCGTATATGCGAACTCTGTTCTCGGCGCACGCTGCAACCGCAACTCGGGTATCATCGATATCATGGGCTCTATCGCAGGTTACGTTCCCTATTTCGGTCTTCTCACCGACGAGGGCAGAAAAGCAACTTGGATCATCGAGATCAAAACGACAAAGAAGCCCGAAGCACAGCTTCTCGGCTCTGCCATCGGCATGAAGGTCATGGAAGCCGTTCCTTACGTCAAGGGTCTTGACAAATGGCTCGGCAACGATCTGAATGACGCGGCTTGCACATACCTCAAGGACTTCGGCGCGGCAACAGCCTCCAACGGCGCTGTCGGTCTGTATCATATCGACGGACTCACGCCCGAAGCCAAAGAAATGGGCGAAAAGCTCATCTGCGACGGCGCAAAGACCTACGTCATCGACGACGCAGAGCTGGAGCGCGTATATAAGAGCTACCCCGTTATGTGGAAAAACGCAGATGCCAAGCCGAAGCTCTGCTTCATGGGTTGTCCGCACATGAGCCTTGAACAGCTCAAAACATGGACGGATAAGGTGGAAGCATCCCTCAAGGAAGCAGGCAACAAAAAAGTCCTCATTCCGACCGTTTTCACAGCCGCTCCCGCAGTGCTCCGTGAATTTGAAAAGACACCCTATGCCGCTCGTCTCAAGGCAACGGGCGTGATCACCTCGTATATCTGCCCTCTTATGTATATGAATAACCCGCTCAGCGGCAAAATGCCCGTCATCACCTCGTCCAATAAGCTCCGCACCTACACCACGGCGCGTTATTATACGGACGATGAAATTCTCGAACAGATCACCAAAGGAGGCAAAGCATAATGAAAACATTCAAAGGAAGAGTTGTCGCTCCCGGCAAAGTAACGGCGGAAGCGCTCGTTTCTCATGGCGGTCTCAATACGCTTGCTTCTTTCCAGAAAGCGCTTCAGTTTGGCGATAAGAAAGCCACCTGCGGCGACCAGAACAATCCCGATCTTTTCGGTCATGAGATGGCAGGCAAAGCACTTTGTCTCCCTCAGACCATCGGCTCGACAACAGGCGGCATGGTCATCTACTGCGCTTGCTCCATGGGCAGACAGCCTGCTTGTATGCTTTTCTCGAATCCCATCGACTCTCTTGCGGCGGCAGGCGTTATCCTTGCCGATATCTGGCTCGAGGGTGAACACACCAAAATGCCCGTTATCGACTCTCTCGGCGAAGAATTTCTCGATTACGTCAAAACAGGCATGACCATCACCGTTTCCGAGGATGGAACGGTAGCAGTGAAATAAATCAAAACGCCTCCCGATTCGGGAGGCGTAAAATTTCACAAAATTGATTTTGGAACCAATTGACAAAACAAAACGAACATGATATAATAAATACAGAAAAGGCTATCGGCAGACGGTTAGCCCTCAAACAAGTTAGTTAAAAAGATTAACCGCTCGTTTTGTCAGGACTGGGCGGTTATTTCTTTTTTATAAACGAAAGAATTAGTTGCACCAAGCCAATCAACACCAATGTAATATCATTTTTCAACTTGTTTCTGCAAAAAACTCCCTTTACAAAGGGAGTTTTTTCATTATTTTTCTGCCATTCTTTTGGCGATATGGATCAACGCCTTCATATCCTCTGCACTTAAATTCTTGACAATATCACATAATTCCCGTGTCAGCGCAGGCTCGCTCAAACCTTCATCAAAGAAATCCTGCGGTGTTACGCCGAGATATTCACAAATATATAAGAATTCGGACATGGATGGAAGTGCAGTACCGGATGAAATATTATTCACATAACTTTTTCCATGGCCCAAATCCAAGCTCATGCGATATTCTGAGATATTTTTATTCATACGAAGCGCTGTGATTCGTTCACGAACAAATTTTTCATCCTGCATTTCCGTTCACCATCCTTTTCTATATATAATTTTACTATAATTATTTTTACGAATATTCACTAATATTCATAAAATAATATTGATTTATACCATTATAATTGGTAAAATGTAAAATAATAAATTATATATAAGGAGTGAACAAAATGTATCAAGACAAAGACGGAAGATATCACGCGGGTATCGTAACGTTTACCCCACCCAATGATCTGAAAATCATAGACGATTCGGAATTGAATGCCGTTTATTGTTTTTCTATAGAAAACAAAGAACACGATTTCAGCATACGTACAGAAATTTGTTATTCAAGAGAAAATGCAAAAGCTTATTTGGAAGCTGCCTTAGATGACGATGAGATAGAACCCCTCGGTGAGATCACACCCTTTTCTGTAAACGGGCTTTCGGGATATTATTTGGATTGCTTCTTTCCGATGTTGGAAAGCGTTCGCCGTGAATTTTATTTTGATATTCCCGACAAGGAATATAATTTCTTTTCCGTCTTCATTCTTACAAACAATGAAAAAAATCTGCGATATGCTTTGCAAAGCGAAACGATCGTAAATTTTTTCAAAACTCTCCAATTAGAGGATAAAAAGCGGCGAGGTCGATTTTAAGCAATTTCTTTTGATATAAAAAATCGGACGGTTTTCCCGTCCGATTTTTTATATCATATGTCATCAAAGCTCAAGCTTCATATCGCCGTCTTTGACAAGACCGACCTTACGGAGGATGAAGTCAAAAACAAGAGAAAGAACGATGGGAAGCACAAAGCAAACGAGGATAAGGCCCACCCAATTCAGTGCGGTTACCTCATAAGGATAGCCGTTTGCACCGTCATACCAACCGAGGATGATGCCGATCGGACCGAGAAGTCCGCAGGTACCCATACCCGAGTTGATTGCCGCACCGTACATTTTGAGATCAAATACGCAGACGGCAAGAGGTCCTGTGATCGCGGAGGCAAGCGTGGGCGCGATCCAAATCGCGGGATTTTTGAAAATATTCGGCACTTGAAGCATACTTGTACCGATACCTTGCGAAAGAAGTCCGCCCCATTTGTTTTCACGGAAGCTGGTAACGGCAAAGCCGACCATCTGCGCGCAGCATCCGGCAACAGCTGCCGCACCTGCGATCGCAAGACCCTCGGAAGAGCCCTGTGCCGCGGCGCTACCCGTCATGATCAGCGCACTGCAGATCGCGGCGCTGGAGATCGGAAGCGTGAGCGCCATACCGATAACGACGGAAACGATGATACTCATAATGAGAGGTGCCTGTGTCATTGCCCAGCCGATGAAAGTACCGACAGCGCCTGCGGCGGTATCGAATGCGGGAGCGATCAGCATGGAAAGGCCTGCACCGACGAAAATGGTAACGAAGGGAGTTACGATGATATCAACCTTGGTCTTCTTGGAAACGAGCATACCGAACTCAGCGGCAACGATGGCGATCACAAAGACCGCAAGCGGTCCGCCCTTACTACCAAGTGCATTTGCGGCATAGCCGACAGCCGCACATGAAAAAATAACGAGAGGATGTGCACCGAGAGAATGTGCGATGGCAATACCCATTGCAGGACCTGCCATAGCCTGTGCATATGTACCAATATCCACGAGGAAGCCCATATGCGGGATCATACCGAGCGCTTTGAAGATCGTACCAATGAGAAGCGAAGCGAAAAGTCCCTGCGCCATCGCACCCATCGCCGTGATAAAATACCGTTTCGCGTAGTGCTTAACAACACCGCCAACGGTTTTATGTTGCGTATTGTTCATAAAGATAACATCTCCTTGTGATTATGTAGCATTTGTATTTGAAATTCTTGTGCATTATAGCACATTACAGGTGTCTTGTCAATAATCTTGTCAATAAATTTGCCGAAAAAAGGGCTTTTTTATATAAGTATCTTGCACTTTGCGAAGAAATCAAGTATAATAAATGTATATGACCGTGTTATATTCTATTTTTTTATGAGGTGATTTTTATGGCAGACCGCATGAATTATACCATGCTCCTTGACTTCTATGAACTGACCATGGCACAAGGCTATTTTCTTTCGGGACAAAAGGATAAAATTGCGTATTTTGACGTATTTTTCCGTGATATCCCCGATGGCGGTGGTTTTGCGATTGCCGCAGGTCTTCAGGATATCATCGATTATATCAAAAATCTGAAATTCACAGAGGAAGATATCGCATATCTCCGCGGAAAAGGTCTTTTCACGGAAGAATTTCTCGCATATCTTGCCGATTTCCGTTTCACAGGTGATATTTATGCCGTTCCCGAAGGCACGCCCATCTTCCCCCGCGAGCCTTTCATGATCGTCCGCGCCCCCACCATCGAAGCGCAGATCATTGAAACCTATATCCTTCTCACGCTCAATCATCAATCGCTTATCGCAACGAAAGCAAACAGAATCGTTCGCGCCGCAGACGGACGCGCCGTCATGGAATTTGGCGCGCGCCGCGCACAGGGTGCCGCCGCCGCCATCAACGGTGCGCGCGCCGCATATATCGCAGGCTGTGCTTCCACCTCCAATGCGATCGCCGACCGCGATTATCACGTCAACGCATCGGGTACGATGGCACACGCTTGGGTACAGATGTTTGACAATGAATACGACGCTTTTGCGGCGTATTGCCGTACATATCCCACAAGCGCCACACTCCTGATCGATACCTATAACGTCATGAAGAGCGGTCTTCCGAACGCGATCCGCGCATTCAAGGAGATCCTCATTCCGCAGGGTATCCATAATTTCGGCGTTCGTATCGACTCGGGCGATATCGCATATCTCACAAAGAAGATTCGCCAGAAGCTCGACGAGGAAGGTCTTCCCGAATGTAAGATCGTCGTTTCCAACTCTCTTGACGAATATATCATTCGTGATATCCTCCGCCAGGGTGCTGAAGTCAACTCCTTCGGCGTCGGTGAGCGACTCATCACCGCAAAGAGCCAGCCTGTTTTCGGCGGTGTTTATAAGCTCGTTGCCACAGAGGAAAACGGCGTCATCACACCGAAGATCAAAATCAGCGAAAACGCAGAAAAGATCACGAACCCCCATTTCAAAAAGCTCTATCGCATTTATGATAACGAAAGCGGCGAAGCGATCGCCGACCTTCTCACGCTCCACGATGAAGTGATGGATGACAGCAAGCCGATGGAGATCTTCCATCCTCAGCACGTTTGGAAGCGCAAGACCATTACCAATTACCATCTCCGCGAAATGCTCGTCCCCATCTTTAAGAACGGCGAATGCGTATATGATATTCCCACAACGGAAGAGATTCGCAACTACTGCAAGGGTCAGGTCGATAAACTTTGGGAAGAAGTTAAGCGCTTTGAAAATCCCCACCTTTATTACGTCGACCTTTCCGAAAAGCTTTGGAATCTCAAGGACGAAATGCTCCGCCGCGGTTTGAAGCAGTAAGCAGACAACCGTTTTTTCAAGTATTGATTCGTAGTACCTCGTTTCATCTAAAAGTGCACGTATCGTCAGCCTTCTCCAGCGGAGAAGGGGGCGTACCGCAAAGTACGACGGATGAGGAGAAAAAATTATAAATGCGAATAGAATTTACTCTCCTCATCCACCATTTTGCGGGGCAAAATGGTCCCCCTTCCCCAAAGGGGAAGGCTTAAAAACGGAAATTTTAGTGAAAATAAGGCACCACTATACCCCAACTTACGAAAGGAATCCGCTATGAAACAATCCAAATGGATATGGAAGCCCGGTGATTTTGAACTGTATCACAGTATGCTTCTCCATAACAGAAGAACCAAATTCGGTCTGTATTATTCCCCCATGTGGCGCATCGACGCGCCCGCGCGCAACGTGCTTTTCTATAAGATCGTCAACCTTGAAAAGCCCGAAACGATCACGGCTTATTCCAACGCCAAGGATGCAAGTATCCTTGTAAACGGCGCACGTTATCCCGTCGGCACGACTGTAACGCTCGAGCCGGGACGCAATTTTATCAAGCTTTCCGCATATAAGGACGGCGGTTTCCCTGCATTCTACTGCGTTGGCGATAGCTTCGCCTCCGATGAAACGTGGAAGCTCGGCTCTTGGGGCGCAAAGGACCTCCCCGTCGGCACGAATGATATGTATACCGAGCTTTGGGATAATCCCGAGGTCTTCAAGTTTGCCTATGAAAGAGTCCGTCCTGTTTCCGTGGAATCGATAAACGGCGGCAAGCTCTACGATTTCGGCAAGGAATCCTTCGGTAAGCTCGTATTTGAAAACGTCGTTCCGATCTGCGCGAAATTCGCGGTCGTCTGCGGCGAATCCCGCGAGGAAGCGCTCGACCCCGAAAATGCAGTCGTTCACGTTGCCGCAGAAGCCGAAAACGGCGCATTTACCTCCACCTCCGTGGCATTCCGATACGTTTTCGTTCCCGATTTCGGTGAATATGACTTCGCCATCGATTTTGAATATCTCCCCCTCCCCGACAAGGGCGAATTCCGCTCGGACGATGCGCTCATCAATCAGATCTGGGAGGTTGCGGCGTATACGCTCCACCTCAATGCAAGAGAGGGCTTCTTTGACGGCATCAAGCGCGACCGCTGGGTCTGGGGCGGAGACGCTTATCAGAGCTATTTCGTCAACTACTATCTCATGAATGACAACGACATCGTTCGCCGTACACAGCGCATCCTGCGCGGTGCCGACCCGATGACCATGCACATCAACACCATCTCGGATTATACCTTCTATTGGATCTCCGCGATGTGGGAATATTATTTCCATACGGGCGATATCGCCTTTATCCGTTCCATGTATGCGACCATGCTTTCCACGATGGATTTCGTAGAGGGCAGACTGGATGCAGACGGCCTTTATACCAAGCGCCGCGGCGACTGGGTATTCGTCGATTGGTCGAAATTCTTCGATAAAGACGCAGGCCCGATCTGTGCAGAACAGATGCTTCTCTGCCATGCGTATGGATGTATGGCAAAATGCGCAGAGCTGATGGAAGACACAGAAACCGTAAGCAAATATCGTGCGCTTGCCAAGGATCTGAACGAAAAGATCAACGCGCGCTATTGGGACGATGAAAAGTGTGCGTTTGTGGACGATTACACCACAGGCAATCGCAACGTAACACGCCACGCGAATATTTTCGCGCTTCTCTATGATCTCACGAGCGACGAGCGCAAGGAAAAGATCATCACCCACGTCATCAAAAACAAAGAGATCCCTGCCATCACCACACCGTATTTCGAATTTTTTGAGCTTGATGCGATGTGTCAGATCGGCGAATATCAATATATGACCGATATGCTCCACAGCTATTGGGGCGGTATGCTCGCACAGGGCGCAACGACCTTCTGGGAGGAATATTTCCCCGAAAAGAGCCGTGTTGAAAACTATGCGATGTACGGCCAGCCGTATGATAAGAGCCTTTGCCATGCTTGGGGCGCATCGCCCATCTATCTTCTCGGCAAATATGCGCTCGGCGTTCGTCCGACCTCGCCCGCTTACGCGACCTACGAGGTAAGACCGAACCTTATGTGCTTCGGTGAATTTGAAGGCAAAGTTCCGACGCCCTGCGGCATCGTCTCCGTCAAAATGACAAAAGACAGCGTTACCGTCCTTGCTGACGTTGACGGCGGTACGCTCGTTCTCGGCGATAAGACCTATACCATCAAGAAAAACGAGACTTTGACGGTCAATATCTGAAAATCCATTCAGGAGCGTCTATATGGAAACAAAAAAATTCCGATTTGAATTGACATCGTTTGCGCTTCACATCATGGCAATGGTCTTTATGATATTTGACCACCTTTGGGGTGTTTTTGCCACAGACGGTTATCTTTGGATGACCTGCATCGGCAGACTCACCTATCCGATCTTCGCTTTTATGATCGTCGAGGGGTATTTTCACACCAAAAATCTGAAAAAATACGTTCTTCGCCTGCTCATCTTTGCGTTGATGTCCGAGATTCCGTTCAACCTCGTCATGTCAAGCTCATGGATCGCGCCTTTGCATCAAAACGTGCTTTGGACGTTCCTCATCGGCATTCTTCTCATTTTCCTCAACGAAAAAGCAAACAAAAAGGCGCTTTGGGTTCGTATCCTTGTTTTCATCGGTACGGCACTGCTCGGCTGTCTGCTCGGCATCATCACCTTCGTGGACTATAACCACGGCGGCGTACTCATCATTTTGATGTTTTACGTTTTCCGCGAAAGAAAATGGTGGGCACTTTTGGGACAGATCGTTTGCCTTTACTTCATCAGCGTTGAGGTCATCAGCGGTCAATTTATCCCGATCGAGCTTTTCGGCAAGACCTTTGAGCTTGTCGTGCAATCCTTCTGCGTGCTTGCACTCATTCCGATTTGGCTCTATCAAGGCAAGCAAGGTCCGTATAACAAGGCGATCCGCTATCTGTATTACGGCTTTTATCCCACGCATCTCTTGCTTTTCGCCTTGATCCGTATGTTTATGTAGCGGACAGCACCCACAGAGGTCGCTTTCCTTATCAAAACACGATAAAACGGAGAGATCGATCACGAACAAAATTCCATAAAGACAAAAAGCTGTCCCGCAAGGGACAGCTTTTTCGCTTTATTTCGCAACCGATTCCAGCTTTTCTATGATCGCCTCAAATCTTGCGTCATGGCGAATGAAATCATAGAGCTTATTTTTGAGTCCCTGCAAGACCGAGTGGGAATCGTTATGAGCATAATTTTTGGACGTATTTTTCGGGTCATATTTTTGGCGGTTCACAAGGGGAGAGGTATGCGGATAACCTTCGCTCGTATCATACATGACGGCAAATTCCGCGCGCTTTTCAAGGGCGGAGAGCGCATGTTCCGCATCGTTCAGCTTGCAATATGCCACGGCAAGCTCACGGTACATTTCTTGCATAC